>WLEM01000018.1 GCA_009704285.1 Actinomycetota bacterium | reverse complement strand
TCTGCAATTATCTCTGGTGCTACTTTGTTGCCAAGCTCTGCAGCCTCTGTCTTATCCTCATCGGAGTAGCCAAATACACCAATCGCATCAAGTTGGGCCAAAGATAAAAACTCAATTAGATCCATAAATTGTGCATCTGTCTCACCTGGAAAGCCCACAATAAAGTTTGATCTAATGCCAGCATTAGGAGAGAGTGCTCTAATTTGAGAAATTAGGTGTAAAAACTTTTCGCCATCACCGAATCTGCGCATACTTCTTAATAAGTCACCATTTGCATGCTGAAATGAAAGATCAAAGTAAGGCATCACCTTGTCAACAGAAATCATGGCTTGTAGTAATGATGGTCGCACCTCAGCCGGTTGTAGATATGAGAGTCGAATTCGCTCAATGCCGCCAATCTTTGATAGCTCAGGCAGCATCTTTTCCATCATCTTTAGATCACCAAAATCTTTTCCATAAGAGGTGGTGTTCTCACTTACCAAATACAGTTCAGAGACACCATGATCGGCCAGCCACATAGCCTCTTCAATGATCTCACTTGGCCTTCGGGAAATGAAAGAACCCCGAAAGTAGGGAATTGCGCAGAAGGAGCATCTGCGATCGCAGCCACTAGCAATTTTAAGAGGTGCAATTGGTGCGTTATCTAATCTCTTACGAAGCACAGTACCGAGTGGATTTACCTCTTTGCTCGCTGCCTTACTCTTTAACTCTGCGCGATCGATAGGTGCGATCGGAAGCAGGGTCCTTCGATCCTTTGGCACATGGGTTTTAATCTTGCCGCCTTCAATAATGGTGTTTAAGCGAGATGAAATATCTTTGTAATCATCAAAACTTAAAATCGCATCCGTCTCACTCATCTCTTGAGCAAGTTCGGTGCCATATCTTTCTGCCATACAACCAACGGCAACAACTGCTTTAGTGACGCCATTTGCTTTAAGTGAGTGAGCTTGGATTAATGCATCGATTGAGTCTTTCTTTGCACTTTCAATAAAACCACAGGTATTTATCACCGCAATTTCTGCATCTGCTGGATCAGTAACTAACTGCCAACCATCTGCTGCTAAGCGACCAGCCAACTCCTCAGAGTCAGTCTCATTTCGAGCGCACCCTAAAGTCACCAACGCAACTGTGCGGGGCTTTTTCTCACTTAGTATTTTTGAACTCACTGTGCGATAAGGATACAGCGCATGCCATGCCGAACTTCTAATTTAGCGAATTACAACTGCCCATTCGCATCAAAATCTAAGCGAACTACCTCACCATCGGCCCCAGCAACACCTAAATCAGCACCATTTAGATTTAATCTCACAGCACCAGCATTTCCAATTATGGCTTTAATTAACTGTGGATCAGAAAATGTGGCAACCTGTCCAGCTGAAATCTGTCCATTAAATACTTGCTCACCATCAGCATTAGTAAGGCCCAGCCAACTCTTTCCGCCAACTCCAGTAACTACTAAGTTCACTCCAGTTAGTGTGTTGGCACCTTCCTGAGCAATCACCTGATTAGTAGCTTTCACTGGCATTACTTCAGAGTTAACTGCCGACACATTATTGATTGCAATCTGTGCCACAAAGCCAATACTTAACACTGCTGCTGAAATTGAGGCTAGCGTGCCAAACTTCATTCGCTTTTTCTCTTTAGGTTTATCGGCAACATTATTCTCAGCTAATCGATCAATGATCTTTCGGCCATCTTCACTTTGAGCTGCCTCCATTTGGGCAACTAAGAGATCTGCATCAACCTTGAATGATTTTGGTGTCTTTTTATTGATCGCGCTAACTATTGATCTGATGTGTCCCCTGGCATATGCAATTCCGCCACAAAGTTCCACAGAGTTATTTTCTAAATCTTTAATTACACCTGGCCTAATATTTGTCAGCGCAGAGATTTGTTCCAAACTTAATCCAGCAGCCTCACGTGCTTGCTGTAATGATGAAATCTCTGTCATCTATCTAGCCAATCCAACTTCGGGGAGGCTTAATGGTAGGACTGAATCTGCAGATCCAACAAGTTTTTTTGGTTAAATTTTTTGGAGACTGTGCGCTTAATTTTGGTTAACTTAAGGTTTCACCCACCAACTCACCCCTGATTTTGCAACTGCTAGTTGCCTCTGATCGACTCCAAGACATCTGGCATCTGCTCTGCTGTGATCAACACCGTCCTTGCCTTTGATCCCTCACTTGGTCCAACAATGCCACGACTTTCCATTAGGTCCATTAATCTGCCAGCTTTTGCAAAACCAACCCTTAATTTTCGTTGCAACATTGAGGTTGAGCCAAATTGTGTTGATACAACCAGTTGAACAGCTTGTAGCAATAAATCTAAATCATCTCCCACATCATCTGTTGTTACATTTGATTTAATCGGAGCATTTAAATCAATTCGGTACACCGGTTGTAGTTGACCTTTGACATGATTTACAACTGCTTCAATTTCTCGCTCTGATACGTAGGCTCCTTGAATTCTCACTGGTTTGCTAGCACCCATAGGAAGGAATAATCCATCACCTTGGCCAACTAATTTTTCAGCACCTGGTGTATCCAAAATAACTCTTGAATCTGCCAAACTGCTGGTTGCAAAAGATAACCTGGATGGCACATTTGCTTTGATCAATCCAGTGACAATATCAACACTTGGACGTTGAGTAGCAAGTACTAAGTGAATTCCTGCAGCCCTTGCCAATTGAGTTATTCGGACAATTGACTCTTCAACTTCTCGAGCTGCCACCATCATTAAATCAGCTAGCTCATCAACTATTACTAAAAGATACGGGTATGGCTCTAATGTCCGCTCATTACCAGCAGGCTGAGCTACCTTGCCAGCTTTAACCGCTTTATTAAAATCATCAATATGTCTAAAGCCAAATACAGAAAGATCGTCATAACGCATCTCCATCTCTCGTACCACCCATGCTAAAACATCAGCAGCTTTCTTTGGATTGGTAATAATTGGTGCAATTAAATGTGGCACGCCCTCGTAATTAGTTAGCTCAACTCTTTTTGGATCGATCAATACCAAGCGAACCTCATCTGGAGTGGCTCGCATAAGAATTGATACAACTAATGAGTTAATCATTGAAGATTTACCAGCCCCGGTAGCTCCTGCAACTAGAAGGTGTGGCATCTTTGCAAGATTTGCACACAAGAATGAACCCTCAACATCTTTACCCAAAGCAATCAACATTGGGTGGGTATCACTGGAAGATACCGAGGATCTTAAAACATCACCTAATGCAACAATTTCACGATCTGAGTTTGGAATCTCAATTCCGACTGCAGATTTACCTGGAATTGGCGAGAGAATTCTTATCTCACCACTAGCTACTGCATAAGCAATATTCTTTGATAACGCAGAGATTGCCTCAACCTTTACACCATTTCCTAACTCAACCTCATATCTAGTAACGGTTGGCCCTCGCATAAATCCAGTAACTTGGGCATCAACATCAAATTGTTCAAATACCTGCTTAAGCGCTGCCACCACGGTTTCATTCGCCTTAGATTTACCTTTTGCAGCTGGGCCACCTCTAAGCAAATCAGCTGGTGGTAATTCATATTTAACATCTGAGGATAAAAGAAGTTGTTGTGGCCTGGTATTTTCAGACTTCACAGCTTTAATCGCCCGAGGAACCTCCTGGGTTATCTCATCAAAGTCCTCAAGCTCAACCTCATAATCTAAATGCTGTGGCTCAAACTCTTGTACTAAATCCTTAACTAATGGCGTTTCAAATGGTGGGCTCTCACTAACTTCAAAGTCTTCAGCAACCAATCGTTCTGCGCGTTTGGCACGTGCGCTACTGATGCCAGCTCTGCCGATACTAAATACCTTGCCAATCTGAGAAAAAACTTTTGACAGCGGAGTCTTCGTAATGATCAACAGTCCAAAAGTTAAGAAGATCAACAAGATAGGAATTGCTAGCACCTCTGTAACTAGCGCAACTAAACCACTTGAAACTCCATAACCAATCCAGCCACCACCATCTCGCATAGCTGTCGCACCGGTACCGGTGGAGCCATTAGCAATATGCGCTAAAGCGGTGGTGCTAATTACGATTAAAAGCGTTCCAATAGAAACTCGACCTATATCACCTGAGTCATCGGTTGATTTGAACAATCTAAAGGCGAAAAATACAAAAATAACCGGCACTAAATTAGCAAGAATGCCCACACCACCAAAAAGGAATGAATATGTTGCCCGTCCAACCAAATTACTTAGATCAAACCAAACTCCTGCTGCTGAAACTAAGGCGAGAATGAAAAGAAAAAATGCCACACCATCTCTTTGGTGATCTGGGTCTAGCTCCTTTGATGACTTAAAAATAAATCTAATGCTGCTACCAATTGCTTTCGCAATCAAGCGCCAGATCCAACCTAGACCCCTAAAGATAGGTGCTAGTAGATTAGATTTTTTAGCAGACTTTTTCTTCGCCATAAGAAGATAAGCCTAAAGAATAAGTTAATTCTCGGCCGTAATCGGCACGCACTTTGTCTAGAAAGTTAATCAAAAAGCGATTACTAAACCTCAACCACTAACGGAATGATCATCGGTTTTCGACGATGCTCCTCCCCTACCCAGCTACCAATCGTTTTACGAACTACTTGAGACAACTGATGTGTGCCGTTGAAACCACCAGCAACCGCCTTGCTTAGTGCCTTTTCAATATCTCCTTTAACATCATCAAATAAGCTTTGATCTTCTGTAAAACCACGAGCATGAATATCTGGACCGGCAACAATTTTTCCACTTTGAGAATCAATAACTACAACAACCGAGATAAATCCTTCATCACCTAGAATTCTTCTATCTTTTAATGAACTCTCTGTTATTTCACCAACACTTTGTCCATCGACATAAACATAACCACAAGGAACAGAACCCGATATATCAGCATGACCATTGGCCACATCAACTGTGATGCCATTTTCAGCGATGACAACATTGTGCTCTGATAAACCAGATTTCATCGCTAGATCTGCATTTGCTCGCATATGTCGCCACTCGCCATGAACTGGAAGTACATTCTTAGGTTTAACTACTCCATAGCAGTGTAACAACTCACCGGCGGATGCATGCCCAGAAACATGGACCATTGCATTGCCTTTATGAACTACATGCGCACCAAATCTAGTTAGCTCATTAATCACCCGATAAACAGATTTTTCATTCCCTGGAATTAATGAAGAGGCAAGCACCACTGTGTCACCCTTACCGACTTGAATTTCATGATCACCATTTGCGATTCTAGAAAGTGCTGCCAATGGCTCTCCTTGAGAGCCAGTACAAATCAATACAATCTTGTCCCCAAAAGTATCTATATCTTTGTAATCAACCACTAGGCCATTTGGTACCTTCAAATACCCAAGATCCTCAGCAAGTTTCATATTCCTAATCATCGATCTACCAACATAGGCAACTTTACGATTGGCTTCGTTGGCTGCAGTTAGCACCTGCTGAATTCTATGAACATGGGATGCAAAGGATGTAACAACAACTCTTCTTGGAGTCTTATCAATTGCCTCTTTTAAAGCTGGATAGATATCTTTTTCAGCAACTGTTAGACCTGGGACATCAGCATTTGTTGAGTCAACCAGAAATAGATCTACACCCTCTTTGCCAAGTCTTTCAAAGGTTTCTAAATCAGTAACTTTTCCATCAAGGGGCATTTTGTCCATCTTAAAATCTCCAGTATGCAAAATAACTCCTGCTGGAGTTTTAATTGCTACCGCTAGTGAATCTGGGATTGAGTGATTAACAGTCACAAACTCCAATGTGAATGGCCCAACTTTTTCTATTTGACCTGCTTTAACCTGTGTCATTGGCGCAGTTATCCGCCGCTCCTTTAACTTTGGTGCCACAAATGCCAGCGTTAATTGTGAACCGATGATTCGAATATCACTTCTCTCACGCAAAAGGTAAGGAACAGCCCCGATGTGATCCTCATGGCCATGGGTTAAAAAAATCGCCTCAATATCATCCATGCGATCTTTTAGATATGAAAAATCAGGAAGGATTAAATCAATTCCTGGTTGATCCTCCCCTGGAAATAAAACACCACAGTCAACAATTAGTAATCGTCCCTCATACTCAAAGACGGTCATATTGCGACCTATTTCACCCAGACCACCTAAGGCAACAATTCGTAAAGTTTTCTTTGCTAATTTGGCAGGGTAAGGCAGGCCAGGATGGGGATGATTCATCTATTTACTTTAATTTAACGCCGCCGGCTTGCAGATCAACTTTCAGTTGTGCAATTTGCGCATCAGTTGCATCCACAAGTGGCAATCTTGTAAAACCGCCAGGTAATCCCATTAAATTCAAAGCAGCTTTTGTCAGAATTGCACCTTGTGTGCGGAAGGTTCCAGTAAATACAGGAAGTAATTTCTGGTGAACCTCTAGCGCTTTACTTGAATTTCCAGAAAACCAAGAATCCAACATAACTTTAAGATCTGCGCCGACTGTATGGCCACAAACTGAGACAAAGCCAACAGCGCCAACAGAAAGTAATGGCAGATTTAAAATATCATCACCTGAATAAACTGGAATTGAGGATCTTTTAATTACCCATGAGGTGGCTGCCGGATTACCTTTAGCATCTTTAAGCGCGACAATATTTTTATGTTCAGCAAGTTTTACGATGGTGTCTGATTCAATCTCTACACCTGTTCGCCCTGGAATGTCATACATCATTACAGGTAAATCCGTGGCATTTGCCATCGCCGTGAAGTGGGCTTGTATTCCTGCTTGAGGAGGTTTGTTGTAATAGGGAGTAACTACCAATAAACCATCAGCACCAACTTTGGCAGCACGTTGAGCTTGTTCCACTGAGTGTGATGTTTCATTATTACCAGCACCAGCAACAATCTTGACCTTATCCCCTACAACCTTACGCACTACCTTAATAATTTGGTCCTTTTCATCATCAGAGGTTGTTGGCGCTTCACCAGTAGTGCCATTCAAAACTATTCCATCATGACCAGTTGAAACTAGATGAGCTGCAATTTTTTCAACACCTGCCCAATCAATCTCACCAGATTTAGTGAAGGGTGTAACCATGGCGGTGAGCAACCGACCAAATGGTGGCGTTATTTGCATGGGTTAAGGCTACCGCTTAATTAAGGGGCTATGCGGCCAGATTTTTGAAAAGCTCCGTAGGTAATCGGCATTAACTTGGCGAAATGCTCTTCCATCTTCTCGGCTACCATCTCAATCTCCCGCTGCGGATAAGAAGGAAAGTGTGAGCCTTCCCGAGCAGTTCTTAATGAAAGAAAGTTCATTAATGCTCTTGCGTTCATAGTTACATACATAGATGAGTACAACGTTACCGGTAAAACTGCTCTAGCAACCTCCCGGGCAACCCCAGCTGCTAACATTTTTTGGTAGTTCGCATAAGCTAAGTTACAAGTTTCTTTTATTGCAGCAACTGTTATATCAAATTGCTCTGCAGTTCCATCTATAAATGTATATGCACCCGCTTTACCAATCTGAACCAATTTACGATCTTTACTTGGAATATAAAAAACAGGTTTCAGCTCACGATAACGCCCACTCTCTTCGTTGTAAGAAGCAATTCGGTGGCGCATAAACTCTCTGAAAACAAAGATTGGAGCAGAGACAAAGAACGTCATTGAGGTGTGCTCGAATGGCGAGCCATGTCGCTCCCGTGCTAAATAATTAATCAATCCTTCAGACTTTGCAGCATCTGCGCCAACATCTTCTAGCGATTTATCGCCAGCAGTTGAAACTCTGGCAGCCCAAATTACATCAGCATCACTCGCGCTTGATTTAACAAGCTCAACCGACATATCGTCTCTGAATATGATCTCATCGCTCATGGTTGCGACCCTATCTTTGGTGATTGCTGATCGGCTGGATTAAAGTGTCGGCGTGTCAGTGAATCCAAAGAAGAATCAGGTAGAT
>WLEM01000017.1 GCA_009704285.1 Actinomycetota bacterium | reverse complement strand
CAAACCAAAATTACTTGCAATTCCCATTACCTCACCAGTTGATTTCATCTCTGGTCCGAGTACTGAATCAATACCAGTTCCATCTAATCTACGGAAACGATTAAACGGCAGCACCGCCTCTTTTACCGAAACGCCATTTGCCTTTCCATCACCAGATTTAGGGAGGATTTCATCTTTTCTTAATTGATCAATTGTTACACCCGTTGCGATTAATGCTGCGGCTTTTGCCAATTGGATCCCAGTTGCTTTGGCAACAAACGGGACAGTTCTTGAAGCACGAGGATTGGCCTCAAGGACGTAGAGCTTTTGAGGAGTTCCACTAACTGCAAATTGAATATTGATCAAACCTCTTACTCCCACATCTGCTGCAATTTTCTCAGTTGCGGTTCTAATCTCTTTTATCATCGTTACATCTAAAGAGGTGCTGGGCAATACACAGGCCGAGTCACCGGAATGAATGCCAGCCTCTTCAATATGCTCCATCACTCCTGCTAGATATAACTCAGTTCCGTCATAGAGTGCATCCACATCAATCTCGATTGCTTCATCCAAAAACTTATCAATTAGTACGGGATGATTTGGTGTGACTGCTGTAGCTTTTTCAATAAATCCTCGTAATGATTCTTGGTCATACACAATTTCCATGCCTCTTCCACCCAAAACGTAGGATGGTCTTACAAGTACTGGATAGCCAATGTTTGCAGCAATCTGTTCAGATTGCTCATATGAGCTGGCCATGCCAAAATTTGGTGCATTCAAATTATTCTTTTCCAGAACCTTTGCAAAAGCTCCTCGCTCTTCTGCTAAATCAATTGCATCTGGTGATGTACCCAGAATTCTCACCCCAGATTCCAATAACCCTCTAGCTAGACCAAGTGGTGTCTGTCCACCAAGTTGAGCGATAACTCCAACTACTGGTCCAGCTTGCGTCTCTGCTGCAATTACCTCTAAAACATCTTCTAGGGTTAAGGGTTCAAAATACAATCTATCGGAAGTGTCGTAATCAGTGGAGACTGTTTCAGGATTGCAATTGATCATAATTGTTTCATATCCAGCTTTTTGTAAAGCAAAAGATGCATGAACGCAGGAGTAATCAAACTCAATACCTTGACCAATACGATTTGGTCCACTTCCCAAGATAATAACTGCAGGCTTGGTCCTAGGAAGTACTTCACTCTCCTCATCATAAGCCGAGTAATAGTAAGGAGTCAGTGCTGCAAACTCTCCTGCACAGGTGTCAACCGTTTTAAAAACAGGATGTAGATTCATCTTGGATCTAATTTGCCGTATTTCGATTTCAGTAAGTTTGCGCAACTTAGCAATCTGATAATCTGAGAAGCCAAGCATTTTGCTTGATTTGAGCAACTCTTTTGTTAACTCCCCCGCTGTACTCAGCTCAATTGCTTGCGCGTTGATCAGGTTAATCTGCTCAATAAACCAAGGATCTATCTTTGTCGCCTCATGCACCTGCGCACTCGTAGCTCCGTTAAACAAGGCAGATTGCACCTGTTGCAAACGAAATTCAGTCGGAGTCCGAATCTTTTCCATCAATTCAGAAAGATTAGCCTTCTCCCAAGTAAAGCTTGCCCCCACTTTCTCCAGAGAACGCAGCGCTTTTTGAAGTGCTTCTGGAAAACTTCTTCCAATAGCCATAGCTTCGCCAACACTTTTCATAGTTGTTGTTAAGCGCACATCTGCTTCCGGGAATTTCTCAAAGGCAAATCTCGGCACTTTCACTACAACATAATCTAAAGCCGGTTCAAAGGAGGCAGGAGTTGATTTTGTGATGTCATTTTCGATCTCATCTAATGTGTACCCAATTGCTAATTTTGTCGCGATCTTGGCAATTGGAAAGCCAGTTGCTTTAGATGCCAAAGCCGATGAGCGAGAAACTCTTGGGTTCATCTCAATCACAATTATTCGGCCATTAATTGGATTAACTGCGAATTGGATATTGCAACCTCCAGTTGCAACGCCAACTTCTCGGATAATATCTATTGAGAGATCTCTAAGTTTTTGATACTCAACATCTGTAAGTGTCATTGTTGGCGCGACAGTTATTGAATCCCCAGTATGTACGCCCATCGGATCAACATTTTCAATTCCGCAAACGATAACTACGTTGTCCTTGTTATCACGCATAACCTCTAACTCATACTCTTTCCAACCAATTATTGATTCTTCAAGAAGCACTTCCGAGGTCGGGCTATGACGCAAACCAGCACCGGCAATTTGATTTAGATCAGATTCATTGAATGCAATACCAGAACCTAGACCTCCCATAGTAAATGAAGGTCGTACTACTACCGGATACTTAAGTTCATTTACTGCGGACAAACAATCTTGCATGGAATGACAGATTTTTGACTTGGCTGATTCTCCGCCCACGATCTCTACAATTTTCTTAAACACCTCTCGATTTTCTCCACGTTTAATAGCCTCTACATCTGCACCAATTAATCTTGATCCAAATTTTTCAAATGAGCCACGTTCATGCAAGGCCATAGCTGCATTCAGTGCAGTTTGCCCACCTAAGGTTGCTAGAACAGCATCTGGCCTTTCCTTGTCCAATATTTTTTCAATGACTTCAGGAGTAATCGGTTCAATATAAGTTGCATCGGCAAATTCAGGGTCAGTCATAATTGTTGCTGGATTTGAATTTATTAGAATTACTCGAATGCCTTCAGAACGAAGCACTCGACATGCTTGGGTTCCAGAGTAATCAAACTCGCATGCTTGGCCAATAACTATTGGTCCACTACCAATAACCAAGACGCTTTTAATCGAGTTATCTTTAGGCATTTATGTCCTTTAAACCTATCTTTGGATTTTCCATCAGATCGGCAAATCTTGCAAAAAGATAAGAAGCATCATGTGGGCCAGCAGCAGATTCTGGGTGATATTGAACCGAAAAAGCCGGTACAGAAATGAGCTCTAATCCTTCAACTACTGCGTCATTCAACGAGATATGAGTTACTCGACCTTCACCATATACAGTTTTAAACTCATGATCTTTAGGTGCTGCGACCGCAAAACCATGATTGTGCGCAGTTATCTCTACCTTGCCAGTAGTTAAATCCACGACCGGCTGATTGATTCCTCGATGCCCAAATGGCAATTTATATGTTTCAAACCCCAATGCTCGTCCTAAAATTTGATGGCCAAAGCAAATACCAAAGAATGGTATCTCTTCTGCTAAAACGTTTCTAACTAACTCAACCACATCAGTCATTGCCGCTGGATCACCAGGACCATTTGAGAGAAAATCTCCATCAGGTTGAATTGCTTTTATCTCTTCAAATGTAGTGCCAAGGGGCATTACATGTACTTCAATGCCAAGTGCTGCCATAGCTTTTGGTGTTGCACCTTTAATCCCCAGATCAATCGCTGCCACCTTCAACCTAGTGGGTGTGCCATCTGGTGGGTTGACTACATATGATTTTTTCGTGGTTACATCTGATGCGAGAAAAGCTCCACTCATAGGAGTGATTTTTCGAACCTTAATAACCATCTCTTCTCTGGTTAATCCAGTGTCACTAAAAATTCCAACCCGCATCGCACCACGATCTCTTAGGTGCCTAGTAATCGCCCGCGTATCAACGCCTTGGATGCCAACCACCTCTGACTCAATCAAATCCTCTTCTAAACTTTTTTCACTACGCCAATTGCTGGTAATGGTGGAAGGGTTTCGAACCACAAAACCTGCAACCCAGATCTTTGATGATTCCTTATCAATAGAGTTCACTCCGGTATTACCGATATGTGGCGCTGTCATCACCACTATTTGTTTATGATAAGAGGGATCGGTTAAGGTTTCTTGATAACCCGTCATGCCGGTTGAAAAAACCGCCTCTCCAAATGCCTCTCCTGTTTTTGCCCACGCAAAGCCTTCAAATATTCGCCCATCATCAAGTACTAAATAGGCAGGTTTTTTACCGCTCATTACTAGCTGCCTTTATATTCAAGATCTCGCCACTCTTCATGACATGTTCTCCGTTGTGAAAAACATCTGTCACTACTGCTGGTAGTTCGAGACCATTAAATGGGGTGTTTTTACTCTTGGATTTTAATTTGTTCTTATCTACTGTCCATCTTTGATCTGGGTTTATCAAAATGAAATTTGCAGGCATGCCAACTGCGATCTCGCGACCTTGTGTTGTATATCCGGCAATTTTGGCTGGGGCAATTGACATGCGATCTACTAAATCAGACCAACTCATAAGACCGGTCTCGACCATTGTTTTAAACACAACAGATAAGGCTGTCTCCAAGCCAACCATTCCAAAAGCTCCGGCATGAAACTCACAATCTTTATCTTCAGATGGATGTGGTGCATGATCTGTTGCCACAATATCAATAATTCCCTCTGCTAATCCCTCTCGTAATGCCATCACATCTTTCTGTGTTCGAAGTGGTGGATTAACCTTGTATATCGGATCATAATTCTCTAACAAATCATCTGTAAGCAGTAGATGATGCGGTGTGACCTCGGCTGTGACCTGAATCCCACGTTGTTTTGCCCAACGTATCAGTTCCACGCCACCTGCAGTTGTAAGATGACAAATATGCAGCCGTGATTGAACATGCTCTGCAAGCAAAATGTCTCTTGCGATAATAGCTTCCTCTGCGATTGCTGGCCAACCTGGTAATCCAATTCGAGCCGAGACACTTCCTTCATTCATCTGGGCATTAACAGTCAATCTAGGTTCCTGTGCATGTTGAGCAATGATGCCATTGAAGGTTTTTACATACTCAAGTGCTCTTCGCATTATTAACGGATCAGATACACACTTTCCGTCATCACTGAAAATTCTAACTTTGGCGATGGAATCAGCCATCGCGCCCATCTCCGATAATTTTTCACCATTTAAACCATTAGTGACCGCTCCAATTGGATTAACATCAACTAAACCTGCTTCTTTTCCTAGCCGGAAGATTTGCTCCACTACTCCAGCATTATCAGCCACAGGATTTGTGTTTGCCATCGTTGAAACTGCGGTGAATCCTCCAGCTACTGCTGCTCTGGATCCAGTTAAAACTGTTTCAGAATCTTCACGGCCAGGTTCTCTTAAGTGGGTATGCATATCAACCAAACCTGGTATTAACAATTTGGAGCTACCGTCAACTGCGCCCTTACTCAGATTATTAGTGGAATTTTCAATTTTAACTATTACTTGGTTATCAATTTCAAGATCTATAACCTTGCCATCAGTTAATTTGGCGCCAACAATCTTTATCATCCTTGCTCTCCAATCGGTGCGCCACCTAGTAGCTCATACAAAACTGCCATTCTCACAGCTACTCCATTTTTTACCTGATCAATGATTACAGATTTGAGATCATCAGCACTTTCTGCTGATATCTCAAGCCCTCTATTCATCGGACCTGGGTGCATCACAATTGCACTCTTGGATAATTTCTGCAGCCTTGAAGTGTTTAAGCCGTATCTCTTTGAATACTCCTGAGCTGATGGAAAGAAAGAATCGTTCATTCGCTCAAGTTGAATTCTAAGCATCATTACTACATCACAATTTTCAATCTCTTCGTCAAAATTATATGAAATTTTCACCGGCCAATTATTAACCCCTACTGGAAGTAATGTAGGCGGAGCAACCAAAGTTACCTTCGCACCCAACTTAGTTAATAAAATTACATTACTACGTGCAACTCGTGAATGGAGAATATCTCCCACGATTAGAACTTTAACTCCTGAGAGATCTTTCTCTGACGGTTTTAAATGTTGCTTTATTGTGAAGGCGTCCAGCAAAGCTTGGGTGGGGTGTTCATGAGTTCCATCTCCTGCATTAATCACCGCAGCTTGAATCCATTGAGTATCAGCAAGTCGCTTTGCTGCTCCTGAACTTGAATGACGGATAACAACCGCATCAGCACCCATGGCTTGCAGAGTTTGAGCGGTATCTTTCAAGCTCTCACCCTTACTAACCGATGAGCCTTTGGCTGAAAAATTGATGACATCTGCAGACAATCTCTTGGCTGCACTTTCAAAACTAATTCGTGTTCTAGTTGAGTCCTCAAAAAATAGATTAACAATTGTTTTTCCCCTTAATGTGGGAAGTTTCTTATTCGGTCCATCAGTAATCTGTGCCAACTCCTTGGCGGTTGCTAGTAAACCCAATGCACTTTCTTTAGTTAAATCTGAGGCTGACAAGAGGTGTCCTGTGATCATTTGATCAACTCCACTAAATCTTCACTGTCATATTCGCGCAAATGCACCTTCACGCTCTCGCTAATGGATGTTGGAATATTTTTTCCGACAAAATCAGCTCTAATTGGCAGTTCACGATGGCCTCG
Organism: Actinomycetota bacterium; assembly: GCA_009704285.1. Next base: position 1,770 of record WLEM01000017.1, on the reverse strand, counting down.
ATCAACTAAAACGGCCAGTTGGACAGATTTTGGTCTACCTAACTCTCCAATTGCATCCAAGGCAGCTCTAATCGTTCGCCCTGAGAATAGAACATCATCAACTAGGACTAGATCTTTGCCTTCAATGCCACCTGGCGGCATCTTTGTTGGCAGGATTGGCTTAGGTGGGCGAAGTCTTAGATCGTCCCGATGAAGAGTTATATCCAGTACGCCACAGCTAACAGCACTCTCAATTTCAGTTATGAATTTGCAGATCCGCTCAGCCAGGTAAGCACCGCGGGTAGGAATACCCATTAAAACTAAATTAGAGACACCCTGATTGTGTTCAATGATTTCATGTGAAATGCGCTTAATAGCCCGATCAATGTCGGAGCCCGATAGCAAAATGCCCATTTACTTCTCCTTCGCCGCCTCTCTGGACGGATCGTTAAAGGAATCGCCGAATATTAGCAGAACGGCTGTGGATATCGTAAATCATCAAAATCATGGTGTGGCTAGCCTGCAGCCATGAACAAAAATAACCCAGCAGAACAGTTACGAACAATCAGAAAATCAAAAGGGTGGAGCCTGCAAGATGTAGAACGCCACTCAAATGGAAAATGGAAGGCGGTTGTAGTCGGTTCATACGAAAGATCTGACCGAGCCATATCCCTCAAAAAAGCAATTGCGCTAATGGATTTCTACCAGGTCCCAATTAGTGAGTTATTCCCCGAATCTACGGCAAGAATTACTAGTAGAAGTATCACCCTAGACCTAGTAAAAATAAATGCTTCACTCTTGCCACAAGCTGAAAGACTACGTAATTTCACTAGAGTTTTGAGTAATCGAAGAAAAGATTGGAATGGCTACATACTCACTATACGAGATAACGATCTGGCATTTCTTTCGCTACTTCTTAACCTTAATGATGTAGCAACCCTTGATTACCTAAGAGAGGCTGAGTTCTTGGCAGCCTAAATTGCGATCGAATCCTTGAGTTTGATAATCCTCCCTAGGACCCCATTTATATAACTTGAGGATTCATCGGTAGATAAAGATTTGGCCAACTCCACCGCCTCATCGCAGGCGACCTGCAGATCTATATCTTGGGCCCATAAGATTTCAAATATTGCAATCCGAAGAATATTTCTATCGATCGGGGGCATCCGATCCATATCCCAACCTTGCGCATAGGTGATGATCAATTCATCAATTTTACTCAGGTGTTCTGCCACTCCATTAAGCAACACTAAAACATATGGTTCTTGAGACAACTCTTTTGCCCCTCGGCTAGAGAAAAGCTCAGTTGCACTTGCCTTTTTAATATCTGCTTCGTATAGAAAATCCAACGCCCGCTTCCGAGCTTTATTGCGGGCTGACATATTTAGTTAGCTCGACCTAGGTAAGCACCAGTTCGAGTGTCAACTAAAACTTTCTCATCCTGTTTAATAAATAGAGGAACTTGGATGGTAATTCCAGTCTCAACCGTTGCTGGTTTTGTTCCCCCAGATGAACGATCCCCTTGCAAGCCAGGTTCAGTGTAAGTAATCACCAACTCAACCGAGGCGGGCATTTCAATAAAGAGTGGATTACCCTCATGCATAGCCACAACTACACCCGCATTCTCTAATAAGTAATCAACGGCCTCTCCTACCGTTTGCTTACTTACCGATATTTGATCGTAATTAGTGGAGTCCATAAACATAAAATCTTCACCGTCTCGATAGAGGTACTGCATATTTCTTTTTTCAACTGAAGCTACCTCAACTTTTACTCCTGCATTAAATGTTT
>WLEM01000016.1 GCA_009704285.1 Actinomycetota bacterium | reverse complement strand
TATCAACTCATTATCTGCGTTGGAGCAGCCTATGCCGACACAGTTCATCGAATCTCAAATGAGTTTCCAGATACTCAATTTGCAATTATCGATGATGAGTCTGTGGCAATGACAAATGTTTCTAACCTTTCATTTGCCACCCATGAAGGGATTTATCTTGCCGGTGCTGCCCTTGCGGTGAGAAGTAAAAGTGGAAAAATTGGATTTATCGCAGACAAATCAGATCCAAGTGCTGCGCAGAACGCATCGGTGTTTATTAAGGGAGCTGCAGCCGGTAACTCTAAAGTTAAGGTGAGTAGCAAATTACTTGATACAAATATTGAAAATGAAATAAAGGCTCAAGTAAATGCTGGGATTGATCAAATCTTTTCAACCTGGTCAAAATCTGATGAGGTGATCTCAAATATTGCCAGCCTCAATAGACCAACGACCCCAATATTAATTTCAGGCTTACTGCCTGAGCAGTACTTTTTGAATTTTTCAGCAGGTAAGAAAAATCAGTATCTAGTGGTCCAAAAACGTTTTGATCTGGCGGTTGAACAGATAATCGCAGCTGAATTAGCTGATAAAAATATTTTAGAAATCTTAGATGGAAAAAAAGGCATATATGGACACAGATATAACCTCAAAGATGGCGGTGTTACTGTCAAAGTAGTCAGCGGCCCAGCTTTTTCCTCTCGAATCCAAGCTATCTCAGCAAACTTAAAGGCTGGGCGGATTAAAAACCTTCTCGGCTCTTAAAAAGTGGTGGAAAGTTTAAACTCTCTAGTTAGAGTTTAAGGAAATCTAAAGAAATCGTGATCAATCTAAGTTGAGAGCCTGTCTTGCAGGCTCAGCCTGCACCGATAGGGTCAGCACACAACTAACCCCCATCTTTTTTGGGTCTAAGTCCTAGGGAGGGATTTTGAAAAGAGCAAATAGAGTCGTAGTAGCTATTGCAGCTGCTTCACTAATTTCATCTGTAGCTATTGCACCTGCTGCTAATGCTAAAACCAAGCAAAAGGTCTGCGTAGCACTAGATACCGCTGGAATTAATGACAAGTCTTTCAACCAAACTTCATATGATGGCGCAAAGCGTGCTTTAAGAGCTGGCTTCGCATCATCAATTGAGTACTTACCAGCAAAGTCAAATGCTGACTATGCGCCAAATATTAAAAAGTTTTTAGACAAGAAGTGCACCCTGATTATTGGTGTTGGTTTCTTGCTAGGTGATGCAATCACCGCAGCAGCAATTGCTAACCCTTCAGTCAACTTCGCTTTAGTTGATGGTTGGTCAGTAGGAAAGAACCAAAAGGGAATTACCTACAAGACTGATGAAAACTCATTCCTAGTTGGCTACTTAGCTGCAGGTATGTCAAAGACTGGCAAAGTTGCAACTTATGGCGGAATCGCACTTCCAACTGTAACTATCTTCATGGAAGGTTATGCAAAGGGAGTTCAGTACTACAACGACGTTAAGAATGCGAAAGTTGAAGTTATTGGTTGGAACACAAAGACCAAGACCGGAACATTCCTTGGTAGCTTTGATGACACCACCAAAGCTCTACAAACCTCAATCTCATTAGAGCAACAGGGTGCAGATGTAATTTTCCCAGTTGCCGGTGGAATGCAAGCCACAACCGCTGCAAACAGCCTAAAGTCAAAGAAATCTAATGTGATTTGGGTAGATGCAAAGGTAATGGACACAGGCAGACAATATGCAAGTGTTACTCCAGTTTCTGCTCTAAAGGGCTTAGCTGAAGGTGTATTGGCTGTAACCAAAGAAGCATACGAAGGTAAGTTCACTAGCAAGGAGTATGTAGGAACACTTTCCAACAAGGGAGTTGCTTATGCAATTACCCCAGCTTGGTCAAAGAAGATTCCTGCATCACTGCAAGCTGAGGTAAGAGATCTAGCCGCTGCAATTGCTGCCGGATCAATTGATGTAAACAATGCGTAATCGACTATAAATTAGTCGAGCACTATTTCTGGGTGAGTTAGATTTCTAACTCACCCAGTTACATTAAGGAGTAGTTGATGCCCTTAGAGTTAAAGGGAATATCCAAAAGTTTTGGAAATTTACAAGCAAATAACCAAATAGATTTAAAGGTCGGTAAAGGCGAGATTCACGCCATCCTTGGTGAAAATGGAGCCGGCAAATCAACTTTAATGAATATCGTCTATGGGCTATTGCAACCAGACTCAGGCGAGATACTAGTTGACGAGAAGTTAGTAAAAATCTTTGAGCCAGCAGATGCAATTAAATATGGGATTGGTATGGTGCATCAGCACTTCATGCTTATTCCAGTATTTACAGTTGCAGAAAATATCGCGCTCGGACGAGAAAAATCTAAGTTTGGCATTATGAGTTTCGCTGAGATAAAAACTAAAATTAAGAAGTTATCTGATGAGTTTAAATTTGATATCGATCCTGACGCAATCATTGAAGATTTACCAGTTGGAGTTCAGCAACGGATAGAGATTATTAAGGCGCTGATGTATGACGCCAAGGTTTTGATTTTGGATGAGCCAACTGCGGTGTTAACACCCCAAGAAACTGATGAATTGCTAAATGTAATGAAGATTTTAAAATCTAGAGGAACATCTATTATCTTTATTACTCACAAACTTAGAGAAGTAAGAGCTGTTGCTGACAAGATAACAATTATTAGACTTGGTAAAGTCGTAGGAACTCAATTGCCATCAGCCTCGCAAGAGGAGTTGGCCAATTTGATGGTAGGACGTGAAGTGGATTTGGCGCCAGATAAGGCTGCATTCAATCCCGGTGGAAATGTTTTAGAGATAAATGATTTAAGCATTTTCAATGATTCTGGTCGTAAGGTGGTCAGCAATTTATCTTTGAATATTCGGGCAGGTGAGATCCTTGCAATTGCAGGCGTTCAGGGCAATGGACAATCTGAGTTAGCAAGAGCAATTGTGAATTTAGAAAAACATAAATCAGGCTCAATTAAACTAGATGGAAAAGAGATTTTAGGTTCTACTGTTCGAGATTCACTACGGGCTGGAATTGCATATATTCCAGAATCACGAGAATTAGATGGCTTAATCTCTACCTTTTCTATCACTGAAAACTTGATTCTAGATGTTCATGACTTGGAGCCGGTTGCAAGTAGAGGCCAACTTAATCGATCTTATATTTCAGAAAATGCAACAACTTTAGTAAAAGAGTTTGATGTTAGAACCCAAAGTATTGAAGCAAACTCCTCCTCTCTTTCGGGAGGAAATAAGCAGAAGGTTGTACTTGCTCGAGAGTTATCACGCGAGGTTAAGTTAGTAGTTGCGGCTCAACCAACCAGGGGATTAGATGTTGGGTCGATTGAGTTTGTGTATGAGAAGTTGCTCGCTGAGCGTGCAAATAAAAAGGCTATTTTATTGATTAGTAGTGAACTTGATGAAGTTATGGAGCTAGCTGATCGAATTGCGGTAATTTATAAAGGTGAGATTGTGGGAGTGGTTGACTCTAATGTATCTAGAGAAAAATTAGGCTTGATGATGGCAGGTATTAAGTGATTACAAAATTCTTTATGGGACTAAAGAAAAATGCCTTACTACCTTTTCTTTCTTTTATTTTTGCCTTTTTCATAGGCGGAATAATTATTGTCTTTTCAGATCCAGTAATCATGGGACAGTTAAATTCACCTGGAAAGTTTTTAACTTCTGCCGCTTCTAGAATCGGTAACTCCTACTTAGCAATATTTCAAGGTTCTATTTACGATGTGAACCTGGCAAGGGAGTCTGGATTTTTCAGAGGCTTCTACCCAATGTCTGAGACAATTGTTACCGCAGTTCCACTCTTGTTTGCTGGCTTAGCGGTGGCGTTAGCATTTAGATCTGGTTTATTTAATATCGGAGCCCAAGGACAATTTATTTTCGGCGCAATCGGTGCATCTTATGTTGGCTTTGCTTATGAATTGCCACCGTTAATTCATGTCCCACTTGTTTTAATCGCTGGAATAGTTCTAGGTGGTTTGTTTGGTGGTTTTGTGGGTTTACTAAAGGCTAAAACGGGAGCTCATGAAGTAATTGTGACAATTATGCTTAATTACATTGCTTCACTATTTATTCTTTGGTTGCTTAAGACTCAAGCATTCTTACGGGAGGAGCGACAGGATCCAATCGCTCCTGAGGTAAACAGCAGCGCTCAGCTACCTAAATTGCTTGGCGGAGATCTGAGGTTGCATTTAGGAATATTCATAGCATTAGGAGTAACTTGGTTTGTTTGGTGGCTATTAACCAGAAGCACTCTTGGTTTCAAATTTAGAGCAGTTGGTGCAAACGCAAATGCAGCTAGAACTGCAGGAATTTCAGTTCCATTTGTAACAACTGCAACTATGTTTATCAGTGGCGGCTTGGCTGGTTTAGGTGGTGCAGTTCATCTAATTGGTACTGAGTACGCTCTAACTGCCGGAATTGCTGGCAGTATCGGCTTTGACGCTATAACTGTGGCATTACTTGGACAAGCCACACCACTTGGAACTTTATTGGGAGCTTTGTTATTTGGAGCTCTGCAAACTGGCAGCAGGACTTTGCTCTCTAATACCGGAACACCATCAGAGATTGTGCAGGTAATTCAGGCGCTAATAGTCTTGTTCATTGCCACTCCAATGCTTTTAAAGCGTGTTTTCAGATTGAAAAACACAATTGAATCCAAGTCAATGACAGCTAAAGGTTGGAACGGCTAATGGCAGAGTTGAATTTAGTACAAAAACGTAAGCAGAAAAGTATTTTTACAATGCTGGCTCTATTTGCCATTTTTACTCTAATTTTTTACATAACATCGAGCAAAACTGAACCAATTACCTTTGGTTTTATCTTAGGTGATGAATTTAAGTTAATAAATGAGTGGAGTGTGAGCTCTCGATCAGGCTCTGGAATATTCATGTTATTGGCACTCTTTGGAATTGGTTTGTCCTATCTAGGATACAAATCAGACAAATCCACCACCCTTGGCAGTGTTGTTTTTGGTCTGGGTAGCATTATGGCGTTTCTATGTTGGGCAGCTGCTGGAAAATTCATTCCATTTACTGGCCTGCTTCAAGCTGCACTTTTATTAGCAGTGCCACTCATTTTTGGATCAATGTCTGGATTACTTTGCGAAAAATCTGGTGTTATTAACATTGCTATAGAGGGGCAGTTGTTGTTTTCAGCCTTTATTTCAGCAATTGTTGCAAGTCTTACTCAAAATTTAATGTGGGGATTACTCTCTGCGCCAATTGCTGGCGCACTAGTTTCATTAATCTTGGCTTACTTTGCTATTAACTTTAAAGTAGATCAGGTAATTATTGGCTTTGTAATTAATGTGCTGGTTTTAGGTTTAACTAATTTCTTCTACTCAACTTTGCTTGTGCCATACGATAGTACTTGGAATGCTGCAGGAAGTTTTTCAGCAATTCCAATTCCTATTTTGTCTAAAATCCCAATCATTGGTCCGGTGCTATTCAACCAAACAATAATTGTTTACATCATGTATGCAATTGTAATTTTGATTCAAGTGGCTTTGTATAAATCACGTTGGGGTCTTCGTACCAGAGCTGTCGGAGAGCTGCCTATTGCAGCAGATTCTGTTGGAATTGATGTTAATAAATTGAGATTTAAGAATGTTATGTTGGCAGGTTTAGTTTCCGGCCTTGGTGGTGCAGTATTTACAATTGGTGCAGTCGGCATCTTCTCGCAATCAATGACAGCAGGTGCAGGATTTATTGCTCTTGCCTGTTTAGTTTTTGGTAAGTGGTCACCACGAGGAGCATTAGTTGCTGCATTATTCTTTGGTTTTGCTAATAGCTTGCAGAGTAATCTTTCAATCTCCGGCGTTGCCCTACCTTCTGAGTTGATGTTGATGATTCCTTATATTGCCACCATCATTGCTGTTTCTGGCTTGGTAGGACGGGTTCGGGCTCCAGCAGCAGATGGAATTCCATACTCTCGCGGTAATAAATAGTTTAATTTCGTAGGAGAATTACCCCATGGAAATCAATTGGGAAGTGCTCCATTTAGCCGCAAAAGAGGTCATGACAAAAGCTTATGCGCCTTATTCAAACTTTAAAGTTGGAGTAGCTGGTTTAGTTTCAGATGGTCGAATTGTTGTTGGCTGCAATAGTGAGAATGCAAGTTATGGCGTTGGCCTTTGTGCTGAGTGTGGATTAATTTCCTCACTTACTGCCACAGGTGGCGGAAGATTGATCGCAGTAGTTTGCGTTGATGGTAATGGTGAGTATTTATCACCATGTGGGCGTTGTCGCCAATTGTTGTTTGAACATGGCGGTAATGAGATGTTGTTTATGACACCGGATGGCCCAAAGCCTTTATCATATTTATTGCCATGGGGATTTGGCCCTGAGGATCTTAAATGAGTGAAAAGTTTGCCGCAGTTGAAATAATTTCAGCAAAGCGAGACAAATTTGAGTTAAGTGATGAACAAATTGATTGGACTGTAGCGGCCTATACACGAGGCGTTATTGCTGATGAGCAAATGTCAGCCTTGCTAATGGCAATTTTGCTTAATGGAATGAATAATCGAGAAATCTCTCGCTGGACACAGGCCATGATTAATAGTGGTGAAAGAATGAATTGGTCGATGCTAGATCGGCCAACAGTTGATAAACATTCCACAGGTGGTGTTGGAGACAAAATTACTTTGCCTCTTGCACCGCTAGTTGCAGCATGTGGCGCTGCAGTACCGCAGCTATCAGGCAGAGGATTAGGGCATACTGGCGGAACTTTAGATAAATTAGAATCAATCAAAGGTTGGAAAGCAAACCTTTCAAATGAGCAAATGTTAAAAGTGATTCAAGATTGTGGGGCGGTGATTTGTGCCGCAGGAGCTGGATTAGCACCAGCTGATAAGAAGCTTTATGCATTACGTGATGTGACAGGCACAGTTCAATCTATTCCTTTGATTGCATCTTCAATCATGAGTAAAAAAATTGCCGAAGGAACTGGTGCGCTTGTCCTTGATGTGAAAACTGGCTCTGGAGCATTTATGAGTGATCCTAAGGATGCAGCTCTATTAGCAAGAACTATGGTTGATTTAGGTAAAAATGCGGGAGTAAAAACTCGGGCATTAGTTACAGCAATGGATGTGCCACTTGGTTTAACCGCTGGAAATGCTCTTGAAATAAGAGAGACTTTGGAGGTTTTAGCTGGTGGTGGCCCCAGTGATGTTGTTGAACTTACGCTGCTGCTTGCAAATGAAATGCTAGATGCAGCTGGGATTAAACCCAAAGTAACTCCTGAAGAGGCGCTAAAAAACGGCATGGCTATGGATGTTTGGCGCAAAATGATTTCAGCTCAAGGTGGCGATAACCAAGCGCCCTTGCCAGTTGCCAAGGAAAAGTTGGAGATCAAAGCTAACACCTCTGGAAAATTACTAACTCTAGATGCGATGAAAGTGGGCGTTGCTGCTTGGCGATTAGGTGCAGGCAGACAAAAACAAGGAGAGATGCTACAACTAGGTTCTGGAATTGAAATTCATGCAAAGCCTGGAGATTTAGTTGTAAAAGACCAAACAATTTTGACATTGCATGCTGATGAACCTGACAGATTTAATAGAGCCATTGAGGCATTAACTGGTGGATATCAAATAGGTGGTAAGGATGATGAAGTTAAGCGATTACCATTGGTTATTGAACGGATTGAGGGTTAAGTGTCATTAAGTAATACACCATCAGTTGATCAGATCAAGAGATTGCCCAAAGCACTCCTACATGATCACTTAGATGGCGGGCTGCGCCCGGAGACAATAATTGAAATTGCACAAAAAATAGGTTACAAAAAACTTCCTACGCAAGATCCTAAGAAATTAGCCGAATGGTTTGAAGAGTCATGTAACTCTCACTCTCTAGTTCGATACCTAGAAACTTTCTCCCACACTATTGCAGTTATGCAAACGCAGGAGGCGATAATTCAAGTAGCCCGAGAGTGCGCCATTGATTTAGCGCGAGATGGTGTGGTTTATGCAGAGGTAAGAGGTGCTCCTGAGTTATTTACTGAACAAGGTTTAAGTGTTGATCAGGTGGTTGAAGCAACAATTGAAGGCTATAAACAAGGAGTGGCAGAAGCTGCAAAAGAAGGAAATAAAATAAGAGTTGAATCATTGCTTTGCGGAATGAGACAAAACAATCGCT
>WLEM01000015.1 GCA_009704285.1 Actinomycetota bacterium | reverse complement strand
GTGGATCAATTGTAAATATCTGCTCAATTCACGGCCGACTTACTTATCCTGGATTTTTCCCATATGGCGCAGCAAAATCAGCTGTTCTTGGCTTAACTAGAAATCTAGCCCTCGATGAAGGAAAGCATGAGATCCGAGTTAATGCAGTTTCTCCTGGTTACATACTTACTGATTTAACTAAAGGATGGTTGGCTGGCGAATCTGGCAGAAGTGAGAGAGCAAACTCAATTCAACCACTTGGCAGAATGGGTGAACCAAAAGAGGTTGCCAAGGTTGTCACATTTTTACTCTCTGATAAATCTTCATATGTCAGCGGCTCCGACTGGGCAGTAGATGGTGGATTAGGAGCAAGATCAGCATGATATTAAAAGGTGAGCATTTATTTGTAACTGGTGGCGCTGCTGGAATTGGCGAAGCCTTAGTACTTGGTGGTGTTAAAGAAGGTGCCAAGGTTTCATTTGTTGATATTGATGATGCAAAGGCAACTGCACTGGTAGAAAAGTTAACTAAAGAGGGTTACCAGGTCCAATATCAAAGAGCAGATGTTTCAAAGTTTGAAACCTTCAAAAGCGGTTATGACAAGTTAGTTTCAACCTTTGGTCCAGTAACAGTTGCGGTATCAAATGCTGGGCGTAACTCATACGCTGATGCAGTTGAGTATGCAGAGGAAGAATGGAATGACTTCTTCGCACTAGATCTTAAATCTAGTTGGTATTTAGCAAAATTATGTCTGCCAGATATGCGCCAGAAAAAATATGGCTCGATTGTCAATATCTCATCTATCCACGGCCGAATGTCTAGACCAAACTTCTTTCCTTACTCTGCAGCCAAAGGTGGCATCATCGGATTATCTAGAAACTTAGCTCTCGATGAGGGTAAGTATGGAATTCGGGTTAACTCTGTTTCCCCAGGAACTACTGCGACACCATTACTGAAGAGTTATATGGAGAAATTCCCTGATGAAAAAGCACATGCCTTATCAGTTGCCCCAAATGCCAGATTTGGATCACCTGAGGAGATTGCAAATGTGATTCTGTTTGCTCTCTCTAAAGATGCCTCCTTCATAACTGGTGCTGATCTAATGGTTGATGGCGCACTTCATGCTCGTTATGCATAAGCAATAAATGATCAAATCTAAACGCAAATTTCCCGATCTGCCTCATTTGGCATCTTTGATTGATTGGAAAATTCCATCAATTTATAGAACAAGAACAAAGATTGCTAGAGCTCTGACAATTAATGATTTAGCTAAAATTGCGAAAAAGAGAGTCCCAAAAGTTGTCTTTGATTATGTAGAGGGCTCGGCATTAGATGAGGTTAGTTACTCTCGTTCCCAAGCAGCTTTTGATCGAGTTGAATTTACAGCTCATACACTTAGAGATGTCTCAAAGATAGATCCATCAATTGAAATATTTGGTAAAAAAGTAGATCTACCAATTCTTTTCTCGCCCACTGGATACACCAGATTTATGTATCATGTTGGCGAACCAGCAGTTGCAAATGTGGCAGTTAAAAACAATTTGATTTACTCACTCTCCACTATGGGAACCACCTCACCTAAGGAGTTAGCAGATCAGGTACCGCAGTCCCGACGCTGGTTTCAGCTTTATGTAATGCAAAATCGTAAAGACAGTTTGTCAGTGATCAAACAGGCAAAAGACTCTGGCTTTGAAGCATTAATTCTCACCGTCGATACGCCCGTCAGTGGCATTCGTATCCGGGATATGAAAAATGGTTTGACTATTCCGCCGCGGATAAGACTGAGCACAGTTTTTGCAATCGCAAGAAAACCAATCTGGTGGCTTAATTTATTCACTACTAAAAAACTAGAGTTTGCAGCCTTTAGAGGTTGGAATAAGACATTAGTTGAGTTAGCAGCGGCAATATTTGATCCGGCAACGAAGCTCGAAGATCTTAAGTGGCTGCAATCGGTATGGAGTGGCCCAATTATTGTGAAGGGTGTTCAGAATTTAGAGGATGCAAAACGGCTTGCAAAAATGGGAGTGGATGGAATTATTCTCTCAAATCACGGTGGAAGGCAATTAGAGAAAGGTCCAGTACCTCTTGAGTTACTACCAGAGGTAGTAAAAGCGATTGGTAAGAAAGTTGATATCTATATCGATGGCGCTGTCTTATCAGGTCAAGATGCATACGCAGCAGTTGCAATGGGTGCTAAAGCAGTCTTTATTGGACGTGCCTATCTTTATGGAATTATGGCAGGAGGAGAGCTAGGTGTTGAAAGAGTAATTGAGATTATGAAGCGAGATTTTGTAAACACCATGGCGTTAACTGGTGCTAGAAACATTGCCGAAGTGCAAAAAATTGGCGCAAGATTGCGAAACTTTTAATCAAATACTAAGTACTCCGATTTCAGCAGCCCCAATACCGCAGCAACCACCAATAATTTCAGCGCCAGCTTCAATCCACTCATTTACCAACTTATTACTAAATCCTGCTGCCGCACTTCCTGTCCAAACCTTATTTTTTGCATCCCAAACTCTTCCAGAATTGGGATAGACAATAAAAGGCTTATTTGATTTGGCAGAGCGTAATAGATCTGTAATCAACTCTGGCTTGGTGCAATTGATGCCAACTTCCATGGCATTACTTGCTAGATCAACTGCGCTTTGAAAGCTCTGCCCAGCATTTGTTTGATTACCCTCTTTGCAGGAGTAGGAGATCCAAAATGGAATTGGGCAATCAGTAAGTAGTTCTAGCAATATCTCAACCTCAGAGGTATCTGGCATAGTTTCAAGAGCTAAGTAATCTGGTGAGGTAGAAATTAGGATTTCAAGCCGCCTGGCGTGAAAATCTTTAAGAGCAGATTTACTGACTCCATAATTTCCCTTGTACTCAGAGCCATCGGCAAGGGATGCACCATATGGACCAACAGATGCTGCCACCTTCACACTCTTACCACTTTGTGTAATTGCATCCTTTGCTAATTGTGTTGAGGCGATTAAAGCTTGGTCGGTATCAACCTCACTCCAGCCACGATCTTTACACCCTGGGTAGGAGAGCTGGTACGAAGAGGTGATGATTATCTGCGCACCTGCATTAATAAAATCTAGATGTGCCCTGGTGATTTGTGCAGGATTTGATCTGATTAGCTCACCTGTCCAAAGTGAGGTGGTTAACTTGTTTCCATTATTTTCAAGTGCGGTAGATAGTCCACCATCCAACTTAATAATCAATTTAACAAGTCCTTTGTTTTATTTGGTAGAAAAACCTGTAGGGCAAACCCTATTGGTTAAATCTGTCTAAAGAGCGAGGATTAAGTCCTAACTTCCTATTTTTGAATTTTGAAAACAAATCTCAGTTAGCGATTTTCTTCTTGAGCCCTGGTGAGTCTTTGTGAAACATAGACCGGAATCAGGGACAAAAGAATAACGACTGTAGCAACTACATTAACTACGCTTCCTTGGTTAGGTCTTGCCATCTCCTTCAATATCCATAGTGGCAAAGTATCAACACCAGGCGGAGCGGTAAATATTGTTACGACCACTTCATCAAAACTTAAAGCAAAGGCCAGGAGAGCTCCTGCCATAAATGAGGTCCTAAATTGCGGAAAGGTAACTAATCTAAAGGTTTGCCATAAGCCAGCTCCTAAATCAGCCGACGCTTCCTGCAAATTTGGATTCATTCGTTTAAGCCTGGCAAATACATTATTGAAAACCATCACAATACAGAAAGTAGCGTGAGCAACGATCATGCCAAAGTAGCCAATATCAAATCCAATAGGTGACAAAAAGCTGTTGTAAGTATTGCTGAAGGCAACACCAGTTACCACTCCAGGAAGTGCGATAGGTAGAACTACTAAGAGATTTACTGTTCCTTTACCAAAAAAATCAAAACCTTTCAAAGCAAAAGCTACTAAGGTGCCAAGAATCGATGCAATTACCATCGCCCCAGTTGCAACCAATACGGAGTTTAGAAGTGCTGCCTTAATTGGTTCGTAGGTGGCAGCAAATTTCCACCACTTAAAAGAGTAGCCTTCAATTGGCCAACTAGAAATTTGGGCCTGATTAAATGAATTTAATATCAAAACCACCAGCGGGGTGTACATAAAAATAAGGATTAGAGCCACTATGGCTAGTAGTACCGCTTTTGTTGCTCTTGATAATTGCAGCATCTTACATTCGCTCCAATGACCCAGTGCGACGAGCAACAACCAAATAAATCACAACAAATGCGATTGGAACCATGGAGAAAGCAGCAGCAACGGGAGGATTCAAATTAATGTTAGAGGCAATAATGCTGCCAATCATTTGAGTCTTACCGCCGGTAAATCTGGCAGCTAGATAATCACCAAGGCTTAATGAGAAAGTAAACACCGAGCCAGCAATTATTGCCGGCACAATTAAAGGTAGAACTACACGATAAATTGTAAAAAAGCCCTTTGCTCCTAAGTCACTCGAAGCATCAAATAAATTAGTTGGGATTTGCCTAATTGCAGTAAAGACTGGAAGTGCCATATAAGGAAACCAAAGGTAGGTTAGAGTTAAAATGACAATTGGAATTGAAAATCCGGGACCTCGAATACCAAGGGGGGCCATCGCCCAATTAAAGAAGCCTTGCTCTGAAAAAACCAAACGCATAGCAATCAGCTTGACCAAGTAACCAGCCCAAAGCGGCAAGGTAATTGCCACTGCAAGTAGATTTCTCACCCAAGGTCGAGCAATCTTTGCCATATAAATTCCAAGGGGGACCGCAAATAAAATACAAAGCGCAGTAACTGCTAATGCTATTAATAGAGTGCGAAGCGAGGTTGCTAAATAAGCTTGAACTGTAAAAATACTAATGAAATTTTCGAGTGTAAACCCTGGGCGAACTAGTGAGGTAAATGGGTCAACAAACCAAAATGCGGTAATTAAAAGCAGAAATAGTGAGACTATGTAAACGCCAACAATCCAAAACATGGGAAGTGCCAGTAGCCCAACTAAACGCACTTTTGAGCGCTTAAATAAGTATGAAGATATGGGCCTAGTGTTCTCAGTTGAGATTAGTGTTGACATAGAAACTCACTTAATGTTTGAGGGGATTGATAAATCAATCCCCTCAAGACATCAATGGTTAACCTTTAATGGTTGCCCATGCGTTCGTCCATTCCTGGAAGCTGGTGCATTTAACATCTTTGCGACCATCTACGCAGGTTTCGATTGGAGTTGTCCAAGGCCAAATTTTCTTGAAAAACTCCTCATCCTCAGCAAAGTACTCATCGCAGTGAGCTTGTGCCTTTGCACTTGAACTACAGAAAGCTAGATTTGCTGGCGCCATACCAAAGTTCATGGCAATTGCACCATTTACATCAGCTTTGCTTGTGTAATCCATCCATGCATATGCACAGTTAATGTTCTTGGTCTTTGAGCTTACTAACCAAGCGTCATACCAACCAGTTGATCCCTCAATTGGCAGTGTTGTTTTGATATTTTCTTTGGCTGCAAACTTACGCAAAATTTCCCAAGAAGTACCAACAACTGTGTTGCCACCTGTAAATGAACCAATTTGAGCAAATACATCTGACCAGTACTCACCAATGATTTGGTTTTGTTGCTTTAGCAACGCAACTGCAGCATCCAACTGAGTCTTATCTAATGCATATGGGTTTTTAATACCCAACTCTGGCTTGTGATACATCAAGTAAACAGCTGCGTCAGCAATGTAGATTGGCGCATCATAAGCAGTGATCTTGCCTTTGTATGGGCTATCTAGCTCCCAAACAACATCCCAGCTTGCAGGAGCACCCTTAGTTACATCATCGTTGTACTGCAGAAGATTTGCACCACGGCCAATTGGGACACCGTATGGCTTGCCATTTACGGTGTCGTAAATATTACCCTTCATACCAGCAGCAATGTCATCGCTGAAGTTAGGGATTAAATCTAGATTTAGTGGCTGAACATCTCCACCAACAATTAAGCGAAGGGCAGCATCACCTGACGCTGAAACAATGTCATATTGACCTGTTCGCATCAATGTAACCATCTCATCACTTGTGCCCGCAACACGTGGCTTAACTTTGCAGCCAGTGTCAGCTGTAAATTTATCGGTCCAGGCTGGCTCAACGAATCCAGACCAGTTAACGATATTTAGTTCACCCTCAAATTCACCAAGCTCTTTGTGCATAGGAATATCAGGTACCTCAATGCTTACTCCCGAATTATTTCCAGAGCAACCAGAAATAATAAGTACAGAGACTGCGAGTAAGCTTATTTTCGCAAGCTTTCCTGCCTTCATCATTTTCCTTTCGCCTGACCTTTTTTGGGCCAGATTAATTCGGGATGGTTGCAATCTGGCTTTTCAGCCACACAGCAAGTACCCGATCACCAGATTTAAATCGGTTGATTTGATCTGGTAATTCTTGGTTGGATCTAGTTACGCTCAAGCGCATCCCAGATTCAGTGTTAATTGAAAATATTGTGTTAGCACCAACATATGCTGCTTCAATAATCTCACCGCTAACTCCCACCTCATCCGCAGCGATCTTTGAGTCATATGGTTGTAATCTAATTTTTTCTGGTCGGATGTTTACCATCTCAGCTTTGCCAAATAATTTCTTCGCTATCTCTCCTGAGAAAAGGTTTGATACTCCCAGAAAGCTGGCTACAAATTTAGTCTTTGGAGTCTCATAAACCTGCTCTGGGGTGCCAATCTGTTCCACTCGTCCTTCGTTAAAGACTGCAATCCGATCACTCATACGCATTGCCTCTTCTTGATCATGAGTGACAAAAATAAATGTAATGCCAGCCTCTCGTTGAATTTTTTTCAGTTCAACCTGCATCTCCTCGCGCAGCTGCTTATCTAGAGCGCCCAGTGGTTCATCAAGTAGTAAGACTTTTGGTCGTAATACCAACGCTCGAGCAAGAGCAATTCTCTGTCTTTGCCCACCTGATAGTTGGTGGGGTAATCGAGCCGCAACATGGGAGAGCTTTACTGAATCAATCGCATCAGCTGCTTGTTTAGCTCTATCAGCTTTTTTAACCTTACGTGTCCTTAAGCCATACTCAACATTTTCTTGGATGCTCATATGTGGGAAAAGTGCGTAATCCTGAAAAACAGTATTAACTGGTCTATCAAACGGTGCTAAATCTGTTACATCATTATTTGAAATTGTAATTTTTCCAGCACTTACAGTTTCAAAGCCAGCAATTAATCTAAGAACCGTTGTTTTGCCAGAGCCAGATGGTCCAAGCATTGAGAAAAATTCGCCAGCAAATACATCTAGATTTAGATCAACCACTGCATGAACATCATCAAATGATTTACTGACGTTCTTAAGGCTGACTAAAGTTTGACTCAAATCAAATTCTCCCTAGTGCGATTACTTACCTGCTCACCAGCCTAAATCCTATGGGCTAGCCCTCATTTTGGCAGTAGGTGTCGGGCATAAAACAGGGTTTATAACGAATTTGTGCCACACCAATTGATACTCCTGCCAGTTTAGGTTGCGCCTTTGGAAACTTAACTGATTGATTTGAGTTTTTCACGCTAGTGGGTGAGGTAAGGATTCGCTTCCTTGTGGAAATGGTCTAGCTCAAATTTGTAACCAAAGATTTTTTGGCTACTAATCCTCATCTTCTAGGCTCTCCCCATTTTCAGAGTTGCCACCAGCGCTAGAATTCGGTACCGGTTGCACAGTCACACTTTGTTTTTGTGAAATTGTGCTATTTAAACTACCAAGCAAAAAGCTGTCCAAAGTGTTGTTAGGTTTAGAGCTACTACCATGTTGATTTGCAAATGCATTTGTTCCGTCTTTCCCGCATATATTTGAGATAACCCCAGGTCCGCCTGGATGCTTTGCAACATATGAGGTTAAGTTATAAACCTTTCCATTCACAATGCTCCAGCAATCTTGCTTGGAATTATGTTTCTTCACTTCAGCAAAAGACAAGGTGATATTGGCAGTTGATGGATTTCCGGTACTTGGTCCAGTTGATGGATTGCCGGGCTGATTACTTTCAGGCAGTGGCTCAGCAACACTGGCTGCAATTCGATCCTCCCAAGTTGCAGCTGCGCCAGAGTGCCCAACTAAAAAGGTAAGCCAGCCACTTGCTAGAGCGGTGAGAATTAGTAAAACTTTCAAAGCTTTAACTAGTGATTTTTTACCCCTACTTAGCCGAATTATATTTTTGTTAACTAAAAACCAGAGTAGATACACAATTGTAAAGATCAAAATCACTTTTGATAACCGTTCACCTTGTTCGGCATGATCACCTGGATAACCCACTCGATTAGCTAATGCTTGACCAGAGTTTTCTGCGACAAATCCAGCAACGGTTGAGGTAACAAGGGTTATAAGAATTAGTGGTGAGTAAGCTGAAATTAGCTTTGGAAAGATGATAAGTAAAATTACGCCAAGTGCTGAAACTGGCACCAATACTGCAATAACATGATTAATTAGCGGATGAACCGGCAAACCCATAATTAAATCCACTTATATCTCCAGTTTCGTGATTCCGATCAACTTTTTTTACTATAACACTTAAACCAGTGAAATTTTCAAGAATTGAAGTGGTACCACTAATTTGTGCATATAGGGTTGCAAGTTGTCAGTAATGATATTGGGGCACGCGGTTGAAAAATAGTTACAAAATCTGTGGGGCGGGTAGGGCTCGAACCTACGACGACCGGATTATGAGCCACCCGAGTTAAGTCTCTAAGCGTGCTCTGTTGTAATAATTCGGACACCGTTACGCTCAATAATTCCCTACTCGTGTCTCCTTGTCTCTATGGGTGTTAGGGAAGTGTTAGGGAAGTGTTAGGGAAGTGTTAGGAATTACTTAGGCGGTATCCGATAATAACCAATACCTTTTCGCT
>WLEM01000014.1 GCA_009704285.1 Actinomycetota bacterium | reverse complement strand
TCTTTACCTAACAACTGGAGTGACTCAAATAATGGTGGCGAGATATGAGATCCAGTCACTGCAATACGTAATGCACTAAAGGCTATTCGAGGCTTTAATCCCAACTCCTCAATTAGTGCCACCCGCAGTGAAGATTCAATACTGGCATGATCCCAAGAGGAGAGTGCTTCAACCTTTGATAGTGCAACCTTTAACACTTTTTGTGATGCCGCATCAGTGATTTTACTCAACTCCTCTGGGGCAACCTTGAAATCCTTTACAAATAAAAAGCTCAACATCGCTGGAATCTCAGCTAACTTAACAATTCGCTCTTGAATAATTGGCAGCGCAGATTTAACGACCTCAATCTCATCTGCATGACCTGCGATAACCTTTGAATTTATCAAAAATGGCAATGCCCAACCAAGAAACTCCTCTAAGCTCAAAGCTCTTATCTTGTCGCCATTTATTGCCTCAAGTTTTTTCATATCAAATCGGGCTGGGCTGCTATTTACTCGCTCTACTGTGAATAGCTCAACCAACTCAGCCATAGTGATATTTTCCTTATCATCACCAGGTGACCAACCAAGAAGTGCTAGGTAATTACAGATTGCCTCCGGTAGGAACCCTTGTTCTCGATACCAAGCAATTGAAACCTCACCATTTCGTTTAGATAACTTGGCATTATCTTGTCCCATCACAAATGGCAGGTGGGCAAATATTGGGTACTCCTCAATTTTCACACCCATCGCCTGATAAACCCGAATTTGTCTTGGGGTGGAAGAGAGTAGATCCTCTCCCCTTAACACATGGGTAATTTTCATCAACACATCATCAACTGCAACTGCCAAGGTATACAAAGGTGAGCCATCTGCTCTTGCTAAGACGAAATCTGGCACATACT
Organism: Actinomycetota bacterium; assembly: GCA_009704285.1. The sequence continues at coordinate 8,540 of WLEM01000014.1, read as the reverse complement.
TGTGTTCAAATTTAACCTCACCGCGAATTGCATCAGTAAAGACTGTTTCACCATCTGGCATGCGCATTCTTACAACAGGTTTCCTACCCGCTTGCTTAAACTTTTCTACCTGATCTGCAGATAGGTCACGACATTTGCCATCATATCCAGGTGCTTGATTGCTCTTCATCTGCACTTGGCGACGCTCTTCTAACTCATCAGCGCTGCAGTAACAGTGATAGGCATCTTTTTGATCTAAGAACTTTTGAGCCCAGGTTGCATAAATATCTAAGCGTTGTGATTGTAGATAAGGCCCGTATTCACCACCTACCTCAGGACCTTCATCCCAATTAAGGCCCAACCATTTTAAAGTTTCGATTGCAGCATTTATATATTGATCAGTTACCCGCTCAGTATCAGTATCTTCAATTCTAAAAATTAACTTACCGCCAGTATGTCTGGCATATGCCCAGTCAAAGAGCGCAGTTCGAATATTTCCAACATGCAAATCACCAGTTGGAGATGGCGCAAATCTAACTCTTACCGCTTGCTTATTGGACACGAGAAGAAACCTTGTTAGTTAAAACCCCTAAACCGTCAATAGCAACTGAGATTGATGATCCTGCTGGCATTGGACCAATTCCAGCAGGTGTTCCTGTCAAAATAACATCACCTGGCAGCAAGGTCATTACATTAGTTACAAACTCAATGATCTCTGGAATTTTAAAAATCATCTCTGAAAGAGTTGCTGATTGCTTCACCTGGCCATTTAAAGTTGCTGAAATCTTTTGATCTGCTGGTACAAATTCAGTCTCAATCCAAGGTCCAAGCGGACAAAAAGTGTCAAAACCTTTAGCTCTGCTCCATTGTCCATCTTTTTTCTGCAAATCCCGAGCTGTCACATCATTAGCTAGTGTGTAACCAAAGATCACATCTTTATATTTAGTAGCTGGCACCTCTTTACATATCCTGCCAATCACAATTGCCAATTCAGCCTCATGATCCACACGCTCACTCATCTTTGGCCAAACAATAGTTTCATTTGGACCGATTACTGATGTGTTTGGTTTGATAAATATGATCGGTTCACTTGGCACCTCTGAATCCATCTCAGCGGCATGATCGGCATAATTCTTGCCCACACAAACTACTTTGCTTCTTGGAAGCACTGGGGCTAGTAACTTCACATCGCTTAACTTAAGGGTTTTATCCTGTGGAATGATTCCAGAGTAAATAGGATCCCCGCGTAGGACCAAGATTGAGTCTTTGTCATTTAGAACGCCAAACAGAGGCTCGCTTCCCACACCAAGTTCTGCTGCAGCTGTAAATCTAACTATGCGCATTAGATCATCTTACAACTGATCGCTTATTTGGCTCGCTTCCGCAATCTTTTCTACCAATACGGTAGCAATTCTGTGACGCCTGCCAGCAGGTCGTTCTGCAGTTAACTTCCATCCTGGAACAGTAATTGTGCTGCCTGGAATTGGTACTCGACCTAACTGCTTTGCCAGCAATCCACCAATACTGTCAACATCTTCTATCTCATCCTCTGTAAATTCTGTTTCAAATTTCTCTGCAAAATCCTCAACATGTAATCGGGCTGAAACTCGTGCCTTACCCTCACTTAGCCATTCAATTTCTTCTGTTTCATCATCGTCATACTCATCGGCAATCTCACCAACTATCTCCTCCAAAATATCCTCAATAGTTATCAATCCAGCCGTACCACCGTACTCATCGACAACTACTGCCATATGTATCTGGTCTCTTTGCATCTGCTTTAAGAGCTCAGCAGCGGTTTTGGTCTCTGGAATAAAGGTCGCTTTTCTTAAATGCTCTTCCACATTTTCACTCTGTTCAGCTTCACGATTTTCATGCACTCGTTTTGCTAGGTCTTTAACATAGGCAATACCAACCACGTTATCTAAGTTTTCAGAGATAACTGGAATGCGAGTAAATCCTGATCGTAGGGCTAACGAAAGCGCTTGCCTTAAGTTCTTTCCTGATTCAATCCACACCATCTCAGTTCTAGGAATCATCAACTCTCTGACCATAGTTTCACCTAGATCGAAAACAGAGTGGATCATCTCTCGCTCTGATTCTTCAACAAAACCGCTCTCACTTGCTTGATCTACTAGATCTCGAAACTCCGCCTCAGTTGAGAATGGGCCAGACTTAAATCCCTTACCTGGAGTTATTGCATTTCCGATTCTGATTAAAAGATTTGTTAATGGCCCCAATACTTGAGACAGGAAGTAAGCAGTAGTTATTGCCGGCTTGGACCATTTTGGTGCATGTTGCTTTCCTAATGTTCTAGGGCCAACACCAACGATTACATATGAAATTGCAACCATTAAAAGAATTGCTTGCGCAAGAGCCAAGCCATAATTGGAAGCTCCATCTACAAATGCAGTTGCCACTAATGCGGTTGCAGTTAGCTCACAACTTTTACGAACCAGCAAAAGCACATTTAAATATCTAGCTGGGTTTTCAACAAATTTATCAAAGCGTTTCTTATACCTTGGATTTACCTCAACCAACTCCTCAATCAAAAGCCGTGAAAGTGAGGTAAGAGCTGATTCTGATCCAGCAAGTAATCCTGCAAATAAAAGCAGGAACATGACTAAAAGTAATGCCGAAATACTCATACTAGTAATCTCCACTCTTTTAGAATCTCATCTTGAAGTGAGAACATTGCTGTTTCATCAGCTATTTCTTCATGATCAAAACCAAGAAGATGCAAGACACCATGAACCGTAAGTAGCTCTAGTTCTTGAGCCAAAGATTGTTTTCCATTCTTCTCAGCAAATGCTGGGCAAAGCACTATGTCTCCGATTACTGCTGGCCCATTTGCCGAGGAGTTAGGTTTGACTTCATCCATTGGAAAAGAAAGTACATCTGTTGGCCCAGGAAGGTTCATCCATTTAATGTGAAGATCAGTCATCTCATCTTCATTTACAAATCTGATACCTAGTTCAGAATCTGGATGTATTCCCATTTTCTTAAGTGAATACTTTGCCACTGAGACAATTGCTGCCTCATCGCATTTAACTGTTGAGTTATTAACTGATTGGATTTTCATAGTAATGAATTCAAGGAGGAACTTGAATTGCTTAGCGATCACCTTTTCCGCTTCGAATCGGGAAGGTGCTCTTTGTAATGTTCTCGTCCCAATTTCCATAGGCTGTGACAATATCGCCAACTAATCTATTTCGAACTACATCTTCTGCTGTTAGATACATGAAGGAAATATCTTCAACATCTTTTAATATGTCCTGAACAACTTTAAGTCCAGATTGAGAATTATTTGGCAAATCAACCTGAGTGATATCTCCGGTGACCACCATTTTTGATCCAAAACCTAATCGAGTTAAAAACATCTTCATCTGCTCTGCAGTTGTATTTTGAGCTTCATCCAAAATAATAAATGCATCATTCAAAGTTCGACCACGCATATATGCCAAGGGTGCAACCTCGATGACTCCAGAGGTCATTAATCTAGGGATAGCATCTTGATCGATCATGTCGTGCAAGGCGTCAAATAAAGGTCGAAGATAAGGATCAATCTTCTCGTGGAGAGTTCCAGGCAAGAAACCTAATCGCTCACCAGCTTCAACTGCTGGTCTTGTTAGAATTATTCGATTTACCTGCTTGGCTTGAAGAGATTGAATTGCTTTAGCCATTGCTAAATATGTTTTACCAGATCCAGCAGGTCCAATTCCAAAAGTTATTGTGTTCGAGTCAATTGCATCTACATACTTCTTTTGATTTGAAGTTTTTGGTCTAATAGTTTTACCGCGATTACTTAGAATGTTTAGTGATAAAACCTCTGCAGGATGCTCAGATGGATCTTGCTTAATCATTCCAATAGACCTGCGCACCATATCTGAGGTTAGATTCTGTCCACTTCGCAAAATTGCGATCAACTCTTCAACTAAATTTACAAATTGCTTTGATTCTTCTGCATCGCCCTTAACATAAATCTCATTACCTCGAACGGTAATAGCTAATTGCGGAAAATGGTTTTCTAAAATTCTAAGGTTTGCGTCCCCTGGGCCAACTAATGTGACCATGGCAAATGCAGCCGGTATTTTTACGACTATGGGGTCCATTACTCGAATTCTATATTTAACCTGGCGGCCATGCGAATGTACGGCCACCCAACAGGTGTAGATGAGCGTGAAACACCGACTGACCAGCGCCAGCTCCGGTGTTCACATTCATTCGGTAACTGTCTAAACCAATCTCACTTGCGATTTCTCCAGCTGCTTTAAAAATTTCACCTGCTAGCTCAGGATCAGCTTTTGCTACCTCAGCCATATTTGAAAAATGTTGGTTAGGAATAATCAATACATGAGTCGGTGCTTGCGGAGTTATATCGTTAAAGGCGGTGTAAGAATCGTTCTTCTTCACAATCGCTGCTGGAATTTCACCTGCCACAATTTTACAGAATAAACAATCCATCTTTACCACCTACCTAACTTCGTTTGTACCGCTGACAAAGCTGCAAATCCTGCGTGAGCTGAACGTAAAACAGTATCTCCCAACCTCACCACTTTACTGCCATTATTTTGAAAAGATAATAACTCCTGCTCACTAATTCCACCCTCTGGACCGATCACTAGATAAACACTTGATTGTGAATTTGGGATAGTCAGATCTGAGAATTTTGTGGATGCTTCTTCATGAAAAACTATTCCAAATCCCCCTTCACCAATACTCTTAATTACTTCACTTGCACTCATAACCTGCATGAGCTGGGGCAGCTTTACTTGCCGTGCCTGTTTGCATGACTGCTTTATTCCTACTTGCCATTTTTGCTCTGAATCTGATTGCCATTTACTTATTGATCGCTCTGATTGCCAAGGAATTATTCGATCAACCCCGGCCTCTACAGCCAACTCCAACATCTCTTTATTTCTATCAGATTTTGTAATTGCCTGCACAAGCACTAGTTCAGGTTTTTCTGCCTGAATTTGGCCACGTTCTGTGATGGATATAAAAAGCTCTTTCTTTGCAATTTCAACTATTGGGCCACATACCCAGTTGCCTACTCCATCTGAGATTTTGATGATCTCACCAGTGTTTAGCCTCAAAACTTTGATTGCGTGGTGAGCTTCTTCATTTTCTAGAACCTGCCTTTGGCCAGTACTAATCTGATCTGAAAAGAATAATGTGAGCACTAACGGAAGGCATTTCTTACTTTGCTAAAAAAGCCTTCATCATTCTTGCGGTGAATTTGAACTTTGCTGCCATCTTCATTTCTTGCATCTGCAAATTTTCGCATTAATTCAATCTGTTCTTTATTTAACTTTCCTGGGATAACAACTTCAATATGAACAATTAGATCACCTCTACCGCTGCCTCGAAGTTTAGTTACGCCAAGCCCTTTAAGAATTACCGTAGCGCCACTTTGAGTTCCCTCTTTAATCTCCACTTTTTGCTCACCATCTAATGTTTCAATGGTTACCACACTTCCTAGTGCTGCAGAGGTCATAGGAACTGCGATTGAAATATGTAAATTGTTTTCTTCTCGAACTAAGTACTCATGTGGCATTTCAACAATCTCAACATAAAGATCACCAGCATTTCCCCCGCCAGGTCCAACCTCACCCTGCCCACTTAATTGAATTCGATTTCCAGTTTCAACTCCAGCTGGAATCTTTATCGGAATTGTCTTCCTAGATCTAACCCGGCCATCTCCGGCACACTCTGTACAAGGATCTGAAATTACTGATCCAAAACCCTGGCAACTTCCACATGGCCTACTAGTCATTACCTGACCTAAAACTGATCTAGCAACCTGCTGTGTTTCGCCACGACCCTTACAAATATCACAAGTTCTAGGTCGTGAGTTATTTGCGCAACCGCTTCCACCACACTTTGTGCAAACCACTGCAGTATCAACATTTAAATCACGTTCACAACCAAATGTTGCTTCTTGAAGATTAATCTCAACTCGAATTAACGCATCTTGACCAGGTCTAGTTCGTGGTCGAGGTCCTCGTTGGGTACCGCCACCAAAAAAAGCATCCATGATGTCGCCGAAACCAAAGCCAGCATTGGAGAATCCGCCACCAAAACCACTTCCACCAATATCGTAATTTTGTCGCTTATCTGGATCACTTAAAACTTCATAGGCAGCGGTTATCTCTTTAAACTTGTCTGCCATCTTTGGATCAGGATTAACATCTGGATGATAACTCCGGGCTAGTTTTCGATAAGCCTTTTTGATCTCATCAAAACTGGCATCACGATCTACCCCTAAAGTTTCATAAAGATCTGCCATTTTTTACTTGCTCTCCGTTAAGAATCTGCCAACATAATTGGCTACCGCATTTACAGCTGAGATTGATGAGGCGTAATCCATTCTGGTTGGGCCCAAGATTCCTAGCGCACCGATATCTGCATATCCAACCTTGACCAAGCTGGTGTTTTGCAAACTCTTCTCACTCTGTTCATCACCAATTTGCACCTTAACCAAGGAATCTGTTCCAGAAAGTAGGCGAAGCAGCACTACTTGTTCCTCTAGTGCCTCCAAAATTGGGTGAATACTGTTTGATAAATCTTGATTAGCCCTAGCAAGATTTGACCTTCCAGCTAGCACCACTTTCTCTTCGGGATGTTCAATCGCCATCTCAATTAAGGTAGTAATAATTACAACAACATTTGATCTGTCATGGCCACGGTAATTGGCAGCTAGACTCTCTAACTTACTACCAACACTAGATAGGGATTGTGTAGTAATTAAAGTATTAACTTTCTTGTGAAGATCTGAGAGTGAGCCTTCAGTAATTTCAAAGGCCAACTCAACCATTCGTTGTTCTACTCGACCATTATCGGTGATTAACACGATCATGATTCGATTTGGATTTAGCAGCACTAATTCAATATGGCGAACATTTGCTTTAACCAATGATGGATACTGCACCACTGCTACCTGCTTTGTTACCTGTGCTAGTAATCTGACAGTTCTTGAAATTACATCATCTAAATCAGTTGCGCCATCTAGAAAGTTTTCAATTGCTTTACGTTCTGCTGAAGATAACGGTTTAACCTGAGCTAGCTGATCAACAAATACCCGATACCCCTTGTTGGTTGGAATTCTGCCAGCACTAGTATGTGGTTGAGTTATCAACCCAGCATCTTCTAGCATCGCCATTTCATTTCGAATCGTGGCAGGTGATACCCCTAAGCCCGAACGAGCCGCCAAAGTTTTAGAACCAACTGGCTCCTCGGTGGCGACGTACTCATCCACAATTGCTTTTAAGATTTCAAGTTGCCGCCCAGGCATTGCATTACTCATAAGCCAACGCTACTACAACAGTATTTGTCTTAGGATTTGGTCGGCAATTAGCCGGCCCTCTAAGGTCAAAGTAGCTCTGCCTTGATTCCAATTTAAAAGGTCTAAATGACCACTTTCCACATAATCAGATAATTCAGATATCTGATCTTGATTCAAACTTTCTTTCTCAACACCACTTGGTAATCGTAAGGAGAGCATCAATTTCTCACTAGCAATTTGTATCTCCTCTAACACTTCAGAATCAGCAATCGGAGAGAGATTGGATTGAATCTTTTCCTTATATAAATTTGGGTGTTTTACATTCCAAAATCGTTTGCCATTTAGATGTGAGTGGGCGCCAGGGCCAGCACCCCACCAATTCTCTCCCAACCAGTAAGCCAAATTATGTTTACTCAGTGAATCTGGTTTTGCCCAATTACTCAATTCATACCATTGAAAACCTGCGGCCGTAAACGCTTGGTCAGCTAACAGATACTTTTCCGCTGCTAAGTCATCATCTACTGGAGCAACCTCACCACGTTTTATCTGCGCAGCTAACTTTGTTCCCTCCTCGATTATCAAGGCATAAGCTGAGATATGAGTGATTGGAAGAGCTAGTGCGGCGTCAATAGATTTTTGCCAGTCATCTAATGTCTCACCTGGTGTGCCATAAATAAGGTCTACAGAGATCTGTGAGAAACCAACATCTTTCGCCCAAGTTGTCACTTGAAGGAGATTTTCTGGATTATGGGTTCTATCTAAAGTTGCTAACACATGAGGCACTGCAGATTGCATTCCAAAAGAAACTCGATTCACACCAACTTCTCTAAAAGCTGCCAGATTCTCTCTGCTAACTGTGTCTGGATTGCACTCCATGGTTACCTCTGCATTTGAATTCAAGACAAACTCTTGCTTGATTTGATCAATCACTCGACCGATATCAGATGGCTCCATTAGAGATGGTGTACCGCCACCAAAAAAGATTGATGGTACGAAAGCACTTCCGACCTGCGCCTTAGCTTGCTTTATCTCTAGTAGTAAAAGATCAATATAAGAGTTTGAGACCTCACTTAATCCAGTGGCTATTTTTAACTCACTTGGAGTATAGGTATTAAAGTCACAGTAACCACACCTTTTAACGCAATAGGGAATGTGGATATAAAAGGCAAGATTCACTTACTTCTTCTTTTCACTCGCTTTATCTGAATCAGTTGTCAGAGCTGCAATAAATGCCTCTTGTGGAACCTCAACTCGTCCAACCATCTTCATTCGCTTC
>WLEM01000013.1 GCA_009704285.1 Actinomycetota bacterium | reverse complement strand
TGTATCTGTCGCACTTTCCGACGGGCGTAAATCTACCACACCCTAGATATATAGGGAAAACCCGCTATTGAACCCCTGTTTTTGCAATAGCTAACTTCATTGCGGTAAACCCTGGGGCAACTGACTGAAGTTGATCAATCTCATCCTCAGCACCCGAGTAAAGCACCATCACTGATGGACCTGCTCCTGAAACCACAGCAGCTAAACCAGCACCTCTTAACTTCTCCATCAAGGCAATCGTCTTTGGCATCGCTTGCTCCCGATACCTTTGGTGCAAAGCATCTTCGGTGGCAGTAAACAATAGATCTGGTCGCTCAGCAAGTGCGTGGACTAGTAATGCTGATCTAGATGAGTTTAAAACCGCATCTTGGTGAGTGATAGTTTCAGGTAATAATTTACGGGCCTTAGCAGTTGATAATTGATTTTCTGGAATAAGTAGCAAAGCTTTAATTCGATCATCAACTTTAAGACTTACCGCACGACCAATACTGGTATTTGATCCATCCTTACCAACTTTAGATTCAAGCCAAGCAATAGTTGCTCCACCATAAAATGCCGCAGCCACATTATCTGGGTGACCTTCAAGTTCTGTTGCCAAGGTAATCAACTCTTCATCACTCATATATTGCTCACCTGTTAAAACAAGAGATCTTGCAAGTGCTAAGCCACCAACAATTGCACTAGCTGATGAGCCAAGTCCTCTGCCATGTGGAATTACATTTAGCGCTCGAAGGGCAATTCCTCTTGGCTTGGCCCCCATATGCTCAAAGCCTCGCATCATTGATTTTATGACAAGATTTTTTGAATCCTTCTTTACCTGGTCAGCTCCCTCCCCAGTTACATCAACATCAAAGGTTTCATCATCTAAAACTTGGGCGGCATATCGATCACGAATCTCTAAAGCCAAGCCAAAGAAATCAAAGCCAGGTCCAATATTTGCACTACTTGCTGGCACACTTACTTGGGCCATTGTGGCTTTAAAAGTTATGCCGCTTAAATTACGTTTAGCTGCCATTACTTAAGTCCAATTGCTTTTGCTGCTCGCTTAACATCAACTGGGATAACAATTGGTTTTCTTGATGAATTTAACACCCACTGCACATCCTTTAATCCGTTTCCAGTTACCGTCACAACAATTGTTTTACCCTTTGGTAATTTTTTCTGAGCCTTAAGTTTAATCAGACCAGCAATACCAGCAGCACTTGATGGCTCAACAAATACTCCTTCTTTTGCTGCCACCAATCGATAAGCACTTAAAATTTCCTTATCGGTAACAGAATCAATTAATCCTTTTGAGCCAACCTGCGCTGCCACAGCCTGATCCCAAGATGCTGGGTTTCCAATTCTTATGGCAGTTGCAATTGTTTCTGGCTTCTTAACAATTTTATTTTTCACAATCGGGGCAGCTCCTGCTGCTTGGAATCCCCACATCATTGGCAGCGATCCAGAGTTCCCTGCCTTCTTATACTCCTGATAACCCTTCCAATAAGCGGTGATGTTTCCAGCATTACCAACTGGCATGGCATGGATATCTGGTGCAAAGCCCAACATATCAACTACCTCAAAGGCTGCAGTTTTCTGCCCCTCAATTCGGTATGGATTAACTGAGTTAACAAGTGAGACTGGATAATTTTCTGATAATTGACGAGCAAGTTTTAGGCAATCATCAAAATTTCCCTTGACCTGCAAAAGTATCGCACCATGTGCAATTGCTTGAGCTAATTTACCCATTGCAATTTTGCCTTGTGGAACTAACACAACTGGTTTCATTTCAGCTTTGCTTGCATAAGCTGCAGCACTTGCACTCGTGTTTCCAGTGGAGGCGCAAATTACAGCTTTAGCACCCTCTTCTGCTGCCTTTGAAATAGCCATGGTCATGCCACGATCTTTAAAGGATCCAGTGGGATTGTTTCCTTCAACCTTAAGCCAAACTTCATTTCCTAACATTTCAGATAGCACACATGCATAAACAAGTGGTGTGCCACCTTCACGCAACGAAATAATCGGAGTCGCATCTGTTACTGGTAACCAGCGACGATACTCTTCAATTACGCCACGCCACTGATGCGCAGTTTTCTTGCCAAACAAAGCCATTAGATAGCACCCTCAACTCGAAGCACGCTAGCAACATCGGTTACTGCAGGCAATTTACCCAACTCTTTTACTGTGGCAGAAAGTGCTGATTCTGTTGAGGTGTGAGTCATTATTATTAGCTCTGCCTTATCGCCAGCACCTGTTTGTCTAACAGTTTGAATTGAAACACTATGGGAGGCAAATACATGGGCAACTGATTCAAGAACTCCTGGCTTATCTGCAACATTTAATCTAATTAAGTAGCGAGTCTTTGTTTCACCCATTGGCGCAATTTTTAGCGAGGCGTAGTCACTCTCTTTTGGACCGATTCCACCTAAAACTTTATGCCGAGCAATTGCAACAAGGTCACCTAGAACCGCACTTGCCGTTGGCTCACCGCCTGCGCCTTTACCGTAAAACATCATTTGACCAGCAGATTGTGCTTCCACGAAAACTGCATTAAATGACTCTCTAACTGAAGCAAGTGGATGAGTCCGTGAAATTAATGCTGGATGAACGCGCACTGATATCTCACCGGAAGCGGTTAGCTCAGTAATTGCTAATAACTTAATAACCATATCCATTGCCTTCGCAACTTTTACATCGGTGGCAGTTATCTTTGTAATTCCCTCTCGGTAAACATCTTTGTCCGTAACTCGGGAGTGAAATGCCAAACCTGCCAAAATAGCTGCTTTATCTGAGGCATCAATTCCTTCGACATCTGCGGTTGGATCAGCTTCGGCAAAGCCAAGCTCTTGAGCTTGCTTAAGTGCATCGGCAAATGCGGTTCCACTTTCATCCATTTTGGTAAGAATGTAATTAGTAGTTCCATTAACAATTCCCATAATTCTTGTTACATGATCTCCGACTAATGATTCACGCAGTGGTCTTAAAATTGGAATAGCACCAGCAACTGCTGCTTCATAATACAAATCAACATTTGCCTCACCTGCTGCCTGATACAAAGCCGCGCCTTCTTTTGCTAACAATGCTTTGTTTGCTGTTACAACTGATTTACCATTTTTGAATGCTGCCAATATCAATTCTTTAGCTGGTGAAATCCCGCCAATTACTTCAATGATTAAATCTATCTCTGGATCATTTACTACTGAAAAAGGATCATCGGTTAGTAATGATGTTGCAATGCCATCACGTTTTGCTTTGATGTCTTTTACCGCAACTTTTACTAACTCAAGTTGAGCGCCAGCGCGGGAGGCTAAATCTGCTTTATTAGCCACTAATAGCCGGGCGATTTGAGAGCCAACATTTCCGCAGCCCAGCATTCCAACTTTAAGAGTTTTCATTGGAGAAGTATCTCAAACTTATGAGAGCTGCCGTGGCGCTTGAATTACATCAAGATTTAGTAGATCTGCCTCATTTTCTCTGCGTAATATCTCTCTACCCTGGCCATCTTTAACAGCGATCACCGAAGGCCGCGGCATATGGTTGTAATTGCTGGCCATACTTCGGCCGTAAGCGCCGGTGGCTGGAATTGCCAATAAATCACCAGCTTTTATATCTGCTGGCAATTCAATCTCTGGAATCAAAATATCACCACTCTCACAATGCTTACCAACAATACGTGAGCTAATTGTTTTCTCATTAGAGCTTCGGTTGGCTAAAAATGCTGAGTAGGTCGCACCATATAGAGCTGGTCTGATGTTATCGCTCATTCCACCATCAACTGATATGTATTTGCGGGTTGAGCCATCTTCCAACTTAACTAATTTAGTAGTTCCAACTAAGTAAATAGTTGTAGTAGTAGGTCCAACAATTGTTCGACCCGGTTCGATGGAAATCTTAGGAATTGAAAGTTTTGCTTTATCGCACTCATCTTTAATTTCCTGAGCTACTGCCGGTATTACTTGGAAAGGTGAGATTGCAGTTTCATTGTTTGTATAGGCAATTCCATAACCGCCACCAATATTTAATTCAGGCAACTCTCTTGAGTACTTATCTCTAACAGCTGCTAAAACTGCTATTAATCTCTTGGCCGCTAACTTAAAACTATCTACCTCAATAATTTGGGAGCCGATATGACAGTGAATGCCAGCCAAGTTCAAGGATTTTTCAGCCATGCACTTATCAATTGCTATTTGCGCATCCCCTGATGCAATTGAAAACCCAAACTTCACATCTTCGTGAGCGGTTGAGATAAATTCATGAGTATGAGTATCAACTCCTGGGGTAAGGCGTAAATAAACTTTTTGAATCCTGCCCTCTTGATTAGCAATTTTAGCTACTCGAGATAGCTCATCAAAGGAGTCAATTACGATTGTTCCGACTGAGGATTTAATGGCAAATAAGATTTCTGCTTCAGATTTATTATTACCATGAAACTCAATATCAGCAGCTGGAAAATCAGCAGCTAAGGCGGTGGCTAATTCACCTTGGGTACAAACATCAAGCCCAACCTTTAACTCCTTTAACCATCTTGCTACCTCAACGCAGATAAATGATTTTGCAGCATAATAAAGTTGCCCACCGCCAAATGATTGCTCAAGTGCGGTTTTCCATGCATTAGTTCTTAAGTAGAAATCTGCTTCATCCAACACAAATATCGGAGAGCCAAACTCTTTAACTATCTTTTCAGCTGAGCATCCAGCAATAGAGAGTTCACCACCATGCAGATTTTGATTTGAAAACTTAAGATTTGAAGAAAAAAGTGAGGTTGGGTAATTATCTGTCATTACATTCTCTCCGGAGCGCTTACGCCTAGTAGCTCTAAGCCATTGCTTATCACCTGAGCTGCTGCCAAAGATAAAGTAGCACGAGCAGAATTTAACTGGGTTGGCTTTTCCTCGCCAAGTGGCAGAACTCTGCAATCATTGTAAAAACGATGGTACTGCGCTGCGAGATCTTCAATAAATCTAGCAACGCGATGTGGTTGTCTCATCTGAGCAGCTGCGGCGACAATTCTTGGGTACTGAGCTAGAAAACCGATTAGCTCACGCTCTTGCTCATGAACTAACAACTCAGGGTTGTAAGAATTTATACCGTACTCAATACCAAAATCTTTAGCATTTCTAAGTACTGCACAAATTCGAGCATGGGCATATTGCACATAATAAACTGGATTATCATTTGTATTTTTCTTAAGTAAATCAACATCCATAACCATGGGAGTGTCGGTTGGATATCGAATTAATGTATACCTGGCAGCATCTTTACCAACTTTTTCAACTAACTCTTCTAAAGTAATGATGGTGCCAGCTCGCTTAGAAAGTTTTAGCTCCTGTCCGCCCTCAATTATCTTTACCATTTGACCAATTAAGGCTTCGATATCCTGCTCTGGATCATCACCAGCACAAGCTGCAATCGCTTTAATTCTGCCAACGTATCCATGATGATCTGCGCCAAGCATGTAAATACACAAATTAAATCCGCGCTCTCGCTTACTTATGTAGTACGCAGAGTCAGATGCGAAATAGGCAAAAGAGCCATCAGATTTAATCATCACTCGATCTTTATCATCACCAAAATCTGTGGTTCTAAGCCAGGTAGCACCTTCTTCTTCATAGACATGTCCATTAGCTTTTAATTTATCTAATGTGTGATTGAAGAAATTATTTTCATACAAGCTGCGCTCAGAGAACCAGGTATCAAAGTGGGTACCAAAGTTATCTAGCACCATCCTTTGTTGATCAAGTTGTAATTTGTATCCAGCCTCTCGAAATGCCACATTTGATTGCTCCGGTGGAAGGGTTAAAAACTCTGGATTTGATTTGGTGATCTCATTTGCTAAATCAATAATGTATTCACCGTGATACCCATTTTCTGGTCTATCTATTCCAAGGGCGGCAGCTCTAATTGATTGACCAAACAAATCCATTTGGTTTCCACGATCATTTACATAAAACTCTCGACTAACCTGCGCGCCTGCTGCTGCTAGAACTCGGCCAAGTGAATCACCAACTGCAGCCCATCTGGTATGTCCTAAGTGAATCGGTCCAGTTGGATTTGCGCTAACAAACTCAAGATTTATTTTCTTGCCAGACAACAAAGAACTTTGTCCATATTTTTTTCCAGCGGTTAATACTTCAATAACTACGCTGCCTTGACTTGCACTGCCTAAAGTAATGTTTATAAAACCAGGTCCAGCAATCTCAACTTTGGCAATACCGGCATCATTTAGCAAGTTGTTGTCAGTTAGCGTTTTGACAATCGCCTCTGCAATCACCCTTGGCTGCTGATTTGCTGCCTTTGCCAAAGTCAATGCGACCGAGGTTGCGTAATCGCCATGGTCACGATTTTTTGGCCGATCTAAAATGATTTGCTCTGGCAGCTGGCAATTAATAACACCTTCATCTTTGGCTGCGATGAGCGCACTTAAGATCGCCTGCGCAACCTTACTTTGCACCGAATCTGCACTCATTTGAGCAAGGCTACCCGCTAACCCTTGCTAAAGGTCGATGGGTTTTGGTGATGCCGCCATATACGCCGTAATCTTTCCCCCTCACTCAAGTAACAAATGCGGGAGTGGTGAAATGGCAGACACGCAGGTCTTAGGAACCTGTGCTTCGGCGTGTGGGTTCAAGTCCCACCTCCCGCACCAGTTGTATTTAATTTGTTGTTAGGGAAGGCTTAGTACATGGCTGAAAAGAATTTTCTAAGTTGGGTTGGATTCAAGGGCGAGGATGAAAGCAAGCCTGCGCCAACACAAAATGCTTTGGATCGTATCCGCGAATTAGAGAACCAATTAAATGATTTGCGCTCTCGCCGTGACATCACCGGATTGAGCCGCGAAGAGTTTGAAATCTTGGCAACTGAAACTGCCATGACCATGATTAAGTCTGCTCAACAGCGTGAAGCAAAAGCTAACTCAGCAGCACAAAGAATTGTTAATGAAACTACTCGTAGTACAAAAGAAAAGCTTGAGGCCGCAGAAAGTAAGGCAAAAAGTATTTTGTCCTCAGCAGAGTCCAGGGGCCGAAAATACATCTCAGCTGCTGAAGATGATGCTGCCGATCTTATCCTCACAGCAGAAGGAGAAGCAGATGAGCTTCTCAATCAGTCAGCCAGGGAGGCAGCGCAGTTAACAGCTGCTGCAAAACGTGATGCACAAAAATTGATTTCAGATGCTGCAAAAAATATTGTTGATTACCGATCCTGGTTGTCCTCAGCAATCTCTGAAGCTGAGCGTCTACACCGTGCACAGAATTCATCACTGAACGCTGCTGAGCAGGCAATTGCTGAATCAAGACAAAAATTAAAGCATGCCTTTGATCGGCTTTCACAACTTCAAGCAGATATCAATGCAAATCTAGATGTAGATAGCAAACCTGTGGGTAAGGTTTTTGTACCAGGCGCTGGCAAGAAGGCAGAGCAGGCTGCTGCAAGAAAACAAAAAGCTGCCAACAATAAAAATAAAGCCACTAAAAAGAAAACTAAGTAATTTAATTAGAGGTTAGCAATGCTTAACTTCTTTAGCATTGGATAATTCAAATGAGTTCTAAAGGTGCACAAAGTACCAGGCACATATCATCAATTGATGGTTTGCGAGCCATTGCAGTTACTGCAGTAGTTTTATATCACCTTGGTATAACTTGGATACCAGGTGGATTCTTAGGGGTTGATCTATTTTTTGTAATCTCCGGTTATGTAATTACCAGATTAATTCTTGATTCAATAAATCAATCAAGTGCGTTAGATCTTAGGGCATTTTATGCCGCTCGGATTAGACGTATTTATCCAGGGCTTCTTTTTATGGTTATCTGCACAATTATCTTTATTGGTGTTTGGGCTCCAGAGGCCATAAAGCGATTCTTATCTGACTTGCCGTATGCACTAACTGGAACTATAAATTGGTTATTAGTTGCTCGTAATCAAGATTACTTTGAAACTATCGGCCGCCCGCCACTACTTCAGCACACCTGGTCACTGGCAGTTGAACTTCAGTTTTACTTAATTTGGCCAATAATTTTGCTCACTGTTTTGAAGTATTTCGGCAAGAAGAACATTGCTCGTATTGCTCTTATTATTGCCATGATCTCCGGCACCACTTTATTCTTCGTTTCTTTACAGCTAGATCAGGCAAATGCTAAACAAATTAGCCACATTTACTTTGGAACTGATACCCACTCACTTGGTCTATTTCTAGGTGCAGCTCTAGCGGTATCTTGGATTCCGCAGAATCTGAGTGCAGATATTGAAAAACGTGCACAAGATGTGATTGATGCAATTGGCGTGGTTGGACTACTTGGTTTGATCTCAACATTCTTATTCATTGATCAATCAAATGCTAGTTTGTATCGAATCGCATTCCCATTAGCAGGAATATTTGGTTGTTTAGTGATCATTTCACTGGTACATCCAGCATCTAGATTTGCACCATTAATTAGCACCGCTCCATTTCGATGGATAGGACAGCGCAGCTACGGTATTTACATCTGGCATTGGGTAGTTTTCCAGGTAACTAGACCATCAGTTGATCTATCGGGGCAAACCTGGGCCCTATATCTGGCACGAGTCTTATTAGTTCTAGCTCTTGCTGATATCTCTCTTCGTTGGGTTGAAATTCCATTTCGACAAGGTGTAGTTCAGAACTGGTTTCGTGGCATGAAGTACCGCTCATCAAAGGTTCGGCTGCGCCAACAATTATCAGTAATTTTCTCAATAGTTATCACCTTGGCCATAACCACATCTATCTCAGTACAGGCAATAACCAAATCAGATCAGATTGCTAATGAACTACTGGCACCAAGTGATGAACTAACAAAACCAACTGAGGATCTAGCTAGTACAACCGGACTTTGGGTAACTGGCGACAGCGTGATTTTGGGAATTAGAAGTAAGTTAGAGGCTAAGCAGCATATTTCCCTAGTAAATGCCCGAGTAGGCAGGCAAGCACCAGAGTTACTAGCTGTTATGCGGGTTGATCAAACCTCGGTACCAGAATCTCCAGTGGTGTTTAATCTTGGGAATAATAATGCCTTGGCTGAATCGACTGTAGTTGAAATATTTGAAACTCTAAAAAACCAACCACAAATAATTGTAGTTAACACCGCAGTTCCAAGATCTTGGAAAGATGCAAACAATGCAATTATTTCGTCAGTTGCTGCCAGGTATCCAAATGTAATACTCATCGATTGGAATAAAATCTCATCTGGTCGACCTGAGTTATTTGCACCAGATGGTGTTCACCTAAGTCCGGCTGGTTCTGATGTTTATGTAGATTTAGTTGTAAGTGTTCTAACAAAAACTAATGCTTAATTAAAAATGGCCCTCAATTTCTTGAGGGCCATTAAAGGATTTACTTCCGACTAAGACCAGCTACCTGGTAGGCCGTGGATTTTTCCTTCAGAAACTACGCCATCTGAATAAACTGTTGATACCTTAACTTGTACCCAACCAGTTTCATCATTCTTAACAATTTGTTGCTTGAACTGTGTGGCAGGAACTGTGGCTACTAACTTCCATT
>WLEM01000121.1 GCA_009704285.1 Actinomycetota bacterium | reverse complement strand
TTTTGATAATGTGGCATCAACCTCTAGAAAAAAGCCACCATTTGGAATTGGTCAAATTGGAAAATCATTTAGAAATGAGATTACGCCAGGAAACTTTATCTTTAGAACTCGTGAGTTTGAACAGATGGAGATGGAGTTTTTTGTAGTCCCAGGAACAGATGAAGAGTGGCATCAATATTGGATTGATACCAGATTAGCTTGGTATAAAGATTTAGGAATAAATCCAGATCGGCTTCGAATCTTTGAACATCCAAAGGAAAAACTCTCTCACTACTCAAAGCGAACTGCAGATATTGAGTACAAGTTTGAGTTTGCTGGAACTGAGTGGGGTGAGTTAGAGGGAATTGCTAATCGAACTGATTTTGATTTGAAATCACACTCCAGGGCATCGGGTGAGAATTTAACTTGGTTTGATCAGGAAAAAAATGAGCGTTGGACCCCTTATGTAATTGAACCTGCAGCTGGTGTTGATCGTTGCGCACTGACATTTATGTTAGATGCCTACACCGAGGATGAGGCGCCAAACTCCAAAGGTGAGATGGAAAAGCGGGCATTAATGAAATTAGATTATCGATTAGCCCCAGTAAAGATTGGCGTACTGCCTCTATCAAGAAATGCTGATCTATCACCAAAAGCCAAGGATTTAGCTACCTCTTTGCGCAAGCATTGGAATGTGGATTTTGATGATGCTGGTGCGATCGGCAGACGTTATCGCCGTCAAGATGAGATTGGCACACCATTTTGCATCACAATTGATTTTGAAAGCTTAGAGGATCAAGCGGTAACAATTCGAGAGCGTGACAGTATGGCTCAATCTCGAATTGCAATCGATCAGGTTCAAAATTATCTAGCCACAAAATTATTAGGCTGCTAATTGCTGACCAAAGTTAAACCACTTACTCTGCCAATTTCTAATGGCAGGTTTGAAAACAATCAGGTAGTACTAAGTACGCCGGTAGTTCTAGCCCCCATGGCAGGAATAACAAATGCTGCCTTTCGAAGATTATGTAGAGAGCAAGGGGCTGGTCTTTTTGTCTCTGAGATGGTTACCGCCCGAGCCTTAATTGAAAGACGAGAAGAAACTTTTCGATTAATTAAGCCAGGAGTTGGTGAGACCCCAAGATCTATTCAACTCTACGCCGTTGACCCAACTGTGTTAGGAAAAGCAGTTGATCTACTAGGTAGTGAGGATTTAGCAGATCACATAGATTTAAATTTTGGTTGCCCAGTTCCTAAAGTTACCCGCCGTGGTGGTGGAGCAGCTTTGCCATTTAAGCGCAAATTGTTTTCGGCAATTGTGGATGCAGCGGTTAAGAGTGCTAGTAAGTATGGAATTCCAGTGACGGTAAAGATGCGCGTTGGTATTAACTCAGATCATCAAACCTTTTTAGAGTCAGCAAAATCAGCTGCAGATCTTGGCGTTACCTGGGTTGCACTTCATGCTAGAACTGCCGCCCAGCTATATGAGGGCAGATCTGACTGGAATAAAATTACAGAGTTAGTTGAACACTTATCAGATACTGATGTGCCAGTACTTGGAAATGGTGATATCTGGTCTGGTGAGGATGCGGTAAATATGATTAATCAAACTGGTTGTGCTGGTGTAGTAGTTGGCAGAGGGTGCTTAGGCCGGCCATGGTTATTTGCTGATTTGGTGAGTGCAATTAATGGTGAAAATAAACGAGTAAATCCAAATCTCTTCCAGGTGCGCGAAATAATGATTCGCCATGGTCAATTATTAATTGAGTACTTTGAAAATGAGGATCGGGCGATGCGAGATATTAGAAAGCATATGGCCTGGTATTTAAAGGGTTTTTCAGTACCACGACAGGTTAGAGCGTCCCTTGGCATGGTTGAATCATTAGAGCAAATGCAGCAGTTGTTATCACAAGTTGAAGATCAACCATATCCGCAAGCAGTTGGCGATGGCCCACGGGGTAGAACTAGCCATGGCCGGGAGGTAAAGCTGCCAGATGGTTGGTTAAATGATCCAGATGAGTTTGCCACTATTTCAATTGATGATGCAATTTCAGGTGGATGAAGTAATTGTTTATCTTTAAATTTATTAGGCGAATAATCTCATTTGTTTTACTTCTGATTATTGTCATTCCATTGTATGTAGCAGGAAGTATCTGGTACTCAGCAAGAAACTCATCTCCACTTAAATCTGATGTTATTTTAGTAATGGGAGCTGCCCAATTTGATGGCCGGCCAAGTGAGGTATTGCAATCTAGATTGCAAGAGAGTTTAAAGGTTTACAAAGCAGGGCTAGCGCCAAAGATTTATACCGTGGGCTCTGGTGCACCGGGAGATCGAACCACTGAGGCAGCAGCTAGTAGAGCTTGGTTAATTGATAATGGTGTTAAAAGATCTAATATCTCATCAATTGCAAAGGGTCGAGATACCTTAGGTAGTACGCAAGCTTATGCAGAGGCTATGAAAAAGGCTAGGTTAAGTTCAGTTGTAATAGTGACTGATCCATATCACTGCTTTCGCTCTGTAAAAATGGCTAAAGATTTAGGACTCATCGCATCCTGTGCGCCAGTTGAAACCGGACCGGCATCGGTTGCAAACTCCGGATATAAGTACTTAGCGCGGGAGGCTGGTGCGTATTTGGCATATATAACAGTTGGCCGACTTGGAATTAAGTTAAGTGATCGATTAATTTCAACAAATCTATACCATTAAGCCATGGAGTTACTGCCAGTCTTAGATCTTTTATCAACCTTAGTTTTTGCCTTAGTTGGCGCACGGATTGCAGCAGATAAAGGATTAGATTATGGCGGCATAGCTTTTATTGCTGCAGTTGCTTCAGTCTCCGGCGGCACATTACGAAATGTATTTTTAGGATTAAAACCAGTTTGGATTAGTGATCCGTGGATAACGGTGATGGTGTTGAGTGCAGTGCTTATAACTTTAGTCTTTAGAAGAGTTACTCGGATTGGAAAAACATTACTGGTGATGGATACCTTTGGCTTGGCTATTGCCACAATCTCTGGCTCATACCT
>WLEM01000120.1 GCA_009704285.1 Actinomycetota bacterium | reverse complement strand
ATTGAGGTTGCCAGCAGGTAAGTAATTGATCACAATTAGCAGATGAATTCACCGTTAAGTCGGGTGCGCACTCCGCTCTCACTTTGGAGTTTGCGCAACCGGCTTATCTTGGCCTCAGTTGTTTTAGCTAGCATTGCAATTATCGCCTCAGATTTTGCGGCCAATGCCGCCCTTCGCACCTATTTGATCACTCAGTTAGATGATCAATTAATCAGTATCTCTAGCACCTCACTTGAGCGATTAGATCGTGCTGGCATTGCCCCGCTGGACGCAAATGATGAAGACTCCCCTTATAAAATTTTAGAGCCGCTGCGCGGAGTACCAACTGCAATCTCAATTACCTTATTAGATATGGATGGCAATTTAATTGGCCAGGTAGGTGGTGAGTTAGGTGGAAAAAACTTTGCCGTAACTGGGATGAAGGTAAGTGAGGTAAGTAATTATAAAAATGAGCCTTTCACTATTGATGGCAAAGATGGGCAACCTGATATCAGGGCATTAGCCCAGCTTTTACCTACCGGCTTAGGAAGTGTGATTGTTGCTGACTCACTTGAAAAGGTTGATAAGACCTTAAGCCAATTACGTTTTCTTTTTTTAATATTAGGAATCATTGCACTAACTGCAATTGGTTTAGCTGCTAGATGGATTATCGCCCTAGGTTTGCGACCACTTGAAGCTGTTGAAGATACTGCCGAGGCAATTGCATCTGGTGATCTATCTGCCCGCCTACCAGCTGCAAAACCAGATACTGAGGTTGGTCGATTAACTACATCGTTAAACACCATGCTTTCGCGAATTGAAGAATCATTTACTGCGCGGGTGGCAAGTGAGAATAAGTTAAGAAGATTTGTTGCTGATGCCTCCCATGAGCTTCGCACCCCACTTACAGCAATTCGTGGCTTTGCAGAACTACATCGACAAGGAGCGGTGGTGGGACAGGAAAAAACTACTGAGTTAATCTCAAGAATTGAAAAAGAATCTGTCCGAATGAGCAGTTTGGTTGAGGATTTACTGCTCCTTGCTCGGCTTGATCAAGCGCGGGAGTTAGCAAATGATCCAGTTGATTTAAATACTTTAATTACTGAAGCTGTTGCATCAGCAAAAGCCGCAGGTCCTGAGCACCCAATTGAGGTGAGATTGGATGAGAGTGAGATATTTGTATTAGGTGATTCCCAGCGAATCCATCAGGTAATTGCAAATTTGTTAGCAAATGCCAGAACACATACCCCAGTTGGCACAAAGATAATTATTACCGCAGGAGTAGGAGTAAATGAAACAACAGTTTCTGTTACCGATAATGGTCCTGGTCTTTCACAATCAGATCAGGAGCGAATCTTTGAAAGATTTTATCGAGCAGATCCATCACGGGTGAGAAATAGTGGTGAGGGAAGTGGTCTTGGATTATCAATTGTGGATGCAGTTATGAAAGCACATGGTGGTTATGTAAGTGTTAAATCTAAAGTTGGTGAGGGTTCAACCTTCACATTGCATTTTTTAAATCAGGAGTAATTACTCAATCTTGCTTTTGTGAAAGTTAAGCCAAGATTTAGATGGAGTTGGTCCTCGTTGGCCTTGATACCTTGAACCATAAACTGCTGAACCGTAGGGATGTTCAGCGGGTGAGGATAATTTAATTAAACAAAGTTGGCCGATTTTCATTCCAGGAAATAATTTCACGGGCAGGTTGGCAACATTTGAAAGCTCAAGTGTGATGTGACCAGAAAAACCTGGATCAATAAATCCAGCAGTTGAGTGAGTTAGTAATCCCAATCGACCAAGGGATGACTTTCCCTCTAATCTTCCAGCAATATCATCTGGCAAAGTTATGACCTCATAGGTGCTAGCTAATACAAACTCACCTGGGTGCAAAATAAAGTGTTCATCAGGAGCCACCGCAACCTCACGGGTTAGATCTGGTTGTTCAATTGATGGATCAATTACAGAGTACTTGTGGTTTTCAAAGACTCGAAAAAATCTATCCAGGCGCACATCAACACTGGAGGGCTGGACCATTGCATCGGTAAAGGGTTCAACCTTTACTCGGCCGGCGGTGATCTCCGCCTTAATATCTCGGTCACTTAGCAGCACAATCGCAGACCCTATCCTGAATAACAAAAATGTGAGGTTAAAACTTACTGGCGGGTATTGATTAAGTTACCCATGGGTAGCATGCTTATCCCATGGGACATTACATAGCCAATCTGCGCGATATTGAGTTTTGCTTATTTGATCTATTTGATCGGGAATCAATTTTAGGTAAATCAATTTACAAAGATCTAGATCGCCCAACCGCTATGGGAATGCTCGAAGAGGTTAAACGAATGGCAGAAAATGATTTAGCTGCCTCATTTGTTGAAGGTGATCAAATAAAAGTTAAGTTTGATCCAGCAACAGGAGAGGCAAAACTTCCAGAGTCATTTAAAAAGTCCTATCGAACATTTATGGATAATGAGTGGTGGCGAATTGATGCTCCAGTTGAGTTAGGTGGCACAGCCATTCCACCATCAATTAGATGGGCTATTGCTGAGATGGTTTTAGGTTCAAACCCTGCAATTCACATTTATGCCTCCGGTAGCGCCTTTGCTCATGTTGCACATGTATTTGGTACACCAGAGCAAAAGAAGATTGCCAAGTTAATGATTGATAAGCAATGGGGTGCCACCATGATGCTTACTGAACCAGATGCTGGTAGCGATGTTGGTGCAGGTCGTACTAAAGCGGTCAAGCAAGCAGATGGCACATGGCACATAACTGGTAATAAGAGATTTATTACCTCAGGAGATTCTGATCTAACAGAGAACATAATTCACTTTGTATTGGCAAGACCAGAGGGTGCGGTTGCTGGAACTAAAGGCTTAGATCTTTACCTAATTCCAAAGTTTATGTTTGATTTTGAAACTGGTGAGCTTGGTAAGCGAAATGGTGTTTACGTAACTAAGTTAGAGGACAAGATGGGATTAAATGTCTCAACTACCTGCGAAGTTAGCTTGGGTGAAAAAGAACCAGCTGTTGGATACCTGTTAGGTGAGGTCCATGACGGTATCGCTCAAATGTTTAAGGTGATT
>WLEM01000012.1 GCA_009704285.1 Actinomycetota bacterium | reverse complement strand
TCATCATTAATCGCAACCACGCAAGCTGTTTCACAGGGTGCAGGGCATAACCTTCCAGTGAATTCTGGAAAATTATTTGTAGCATGAAGACGATCAATTGCTTCTGGCTTCTCACCTCGCCAAATTAAATCGTTCCACTCTGGAATCAAGTTTCCGAGTGGACAACCTTGATGACAAAATGGAATGCCGCAATCCATACAACGTCCAGCTTGTTTTTGTAGATGAGAAAACTCCTGATGTTGATAAACCTCTTTCCAATCTTGAATTCTCACATCAATAGGTCTGCGCTTTGGTAGCTCTCTACCAGTGCTTAGAAATCCCTTTGGATCAGCCATTGACCACCTCCATGACGGCATTATCAACTGGCATTCCTTCACGCTGCGCCTTGGCCATTACCTCAAGAACTCTTGCGTAATCTCTAGGCATTACTAACGTAAATCTAGATTTACTTTTATCCCAGTCACTGAGCAACTCCTTTGCCACTGCAGATCCGCTCTCCACAAAAAAGTTAGACAAACTCGATTTAACAAAATCCTCATGAACAGCTGGGAGAGTTAATAAGTCAACCATTTCTGTGTTTACCAAGGACTCCTCCAGGTCCAGCACAAAGGCCATGCCTCCTGACATTCCTGCTGCAAAATTTCTACCGATACTTCCCAAGATAATGACAGTTCCCCCAGTCATGTATTCACATCCGTGATCACCGACTCCTTCAACAATTGCATGCGCCCCTGAATTTCGAACACAAAATCTTTCGCCAACTACACCAGAGATCATAATTTCACCGGATGTAGCGCCATATCCAATTACATTTCCGGCAATCACATTGGCATTCGATTTGAATGTGGCACGTTCATCAGGTCTAATAATCACTCTTCCACCTGATAATCCCTTAGCAACATAGTCATTGCTATCACCGTAGAGCCTCAGAGTTAAACCAGATGGAATAAAAGCACCAAATGATTGTCCAGCAGATCCGTGAAAAGTAATATCAATTGTGTTTGCTGGTAAACCCCTTCCTCCAAATTTTCTAGTGATCTCACTTCCAAGCATTGTGCCAACAGTTCTGTTCACATTCCTTATTGGCATCTCTAATCGCACGGCTTTTTTATCCTCTAACGTTGGATTAGCCAAAGAGATTAACTGGTTATCAAGAGCCGCAGTCAAACCATGATCTTGCTGTGAGGTATTGCTACGAACAGCATTCGCTTTTGGTGGCACCAGTATTGGTGAAAGATCAAGACCGCTCGCTTTCCAATGTTCTGTAGCCGCTTTTGTATCAAGTACCTCAACTTGTCCAATCGCATCCTCAAGTTTTCTAAAGCCAAGTTGAGCTAACAACTCTCTCACCTCTTCAGCTATGTATTCAAAGAAAGTTTCTACAAACTCTGGTTTTCCGGTAAATTTCTTACGTAACTCTGGATTTTGAGTTGCCACTCCAACTGGACAAGTATCTAGATGACACACACGCATCATCACGCAACCTGATACAACCAATGGAGCAGTGGCAAAACCAAATTCTTCAGCTCCAAGTAGTGCTGCGATTAAAACATCTCGGCCAGTCTTCATCTGTCCATCTACTTGAACAACAATTCGATCTCTTAAGTCATTAAGAATTAGAGTTTGTTGTGCCTCAGCCAAGCCCAACTCCCATGGGGCACCAGCATGTTTAAGTGATGTAAGAGGGGACGCACCAGTTCCACCATCATGGCCCGAAATTAAGACCACATCTGCATGTGCTTTGCTTACTCCGGCTGCGACCGTTCCTACTCCAACCTCTGCAACCAACTTAACATGGATTCGAGCTTGATTATTTGCGTTCTTCAGATCATGAATTAATTGCGCTAAATCTTCAATTGAGTATATGTCGTGATGTGGTGGTGGTGAAATTAGACCAACACCAGGTGTTGAGTAACGCACCTTTGCGATCCAAGGATAAACCTTGTTGCCCGGCAATTGGCCACCTTCACCTGGTTTAGCTCCCTGCGCCATCTTGATCTGTATGTCATCTGCATTAACTAAATATTCACTCGTTACGCCAAACCTGCCACTTGCTACTTGCTTGATTGCTGAACGACGTAAATCTCCGTTCGCATCTGGTTTGTTTCGAGCTGGATCTTCTCCACCTTCACCAGTATTTGATTTACCACCAATTCGATTCATAGCAATTGCCAAGGTTTCATGGGCTTCTTGCGATATGGAACCGTATGACATTGCTCCTGTTGCAAATCTTTTAAGTATTTCACTCGCTGGTTCTACCTGATCAATTGGTATTGGCTGCCTGACTCCCTCTTTAAATTGGAATAGACCTCGAAGGGTCATCAATCTACGAGACTGCTCATCTACTCTTTTTGTATAGCGTTTGAACACATCAAAACGTTTAGATCTTGTCGCATGCTGCAAGGTGAATACCGTCTCTGGATCAAACAAATGTGGCTCACCATCGCGACGCCACTGATACTCCCCGCCAATCTGAAGTTTCTTGGAGCCTGGAATCTCTCCACCGGGTGGATAAGCAACATGGTGGCGTTTAATAGTTTCTTGGGCGATGATGTCGATTCCAATTCCACCCAGTCTTGAGGTAGCGCCGACGAAGTATTCATCAACCACCTCTTTCGACAGGCCGATTGCTTCAAAAACCTGTGCTCCGGTGTAGGAAGCAATAGTTGAAACACCCATCTTGGACATGACTTTTAATACACCTTTTCCAAGAGATTTAATTAAATTTCGCACTGCTTTCTCTGGTGTAATACCAGTAACAACACCCTGTCGAACTAAATCCTCCGCACTTTCCATTGCAAGGTAAGGATTTACTGCAGCTGCGCCAAATCCAATAAGAAGTGCAACATGGTGAACTTCTCTCACCTCACCACTTTCAACAACTAAGCCCACTTTGGTCCGTGTTTTTTCTCTGATTAGGTGATGGTGGACGGCGGATGTAAGAAGTAGAGAAGGAATGGGGGCATTCTCGGCATCACCATCTCGATCAGATAAAACTATTATTCTTGCTCCACCCTCTATCGCAGCTGATACTTCCGCCCTTATCTCTTCAATTTTTGCAACTAATGATTTTCCACCACCAGCGATCGGAAATAAACCACGAACAATATGGGATGCAAAACCTGGTTGATCGCCATCAGCATTAACATGAATTATTTTTGCTAATTCATCATTATCAATTACTGGAAATTGCAAAGAGATCTGCCGGCAAGATGCTGGTCCTGGGTCCAGTAAATTGTGCTCTGGGCCAATCGAACCCCCCAATGATGTAACTAATTCCTCTCGTATTGCATCTAATGGTGGGTTTGTTACTTGCGCGAAGAGTTGTGCGAAGTAATCGAAGAGAAGTCTTGGTTTTTGCGATAGCGCAGCGATCGGAGTATCTGTACCCATAGAACCTAATGGTTCAGCACCGTTTTTTGCCATCGGAGTGATGATTAATCGAATTTCTTCCTCGGTGTATCCAAAAGCACGTTGGCGTCTAACCACAGATGAGTGGGGGTAAACAATATGTTCACGGGCTGGTAAGTCACTTAATCGAACTAGACCAGCATGAAGCCAATCTGAGTATGGAGCAGCATGGGCAAGTTTTTCTTTAATCTCATCATCTTCGATGATGCGTCCTTCTTCAATATCTACTAAGAACATTTTTCCAGGTTGCATTCGACCTTTTCTGACAATGGATTCTGGTTTGAAATCCAAAACGCCAACCTCACTTGCCAGTACAACTAATCCATCATCTGTCACCCAGAATCTAGAAGGTCTCAAACCATTTCGATCCAGTACTGCACCAACCTGCTTTCCATCTGTAAAGGTCACACAAGCTGGTCCATCCCATGGCTCCATAAGTGAGGAATGAAAGGAGTAAAAATCTTTTCTTGCCTTGGACATAGTTCTGTGGTTTTCCCAAGCCTCTGGAATCATCATTAGAACCGAATGGGGCAAGCTTCTGCCACCTAAATACAAAAGCTCCAGAACCTCGTCAAATGAGGCGGAATCGCTACCGGAATTTTCCACAATTGGAAATAATCGCTTTAGATCACCGGGAATTAGGTCACTTTCTAGCAATGTTTCTCGAGCTCTCATCCAATTTCGATTTCCTTTTACCGTATTTATCTCTCCGTTATGAGCTATATATCGATATGGATGTGCAAGTGGCCAGGAAGGAAATGTGTTAGTTGAAAATCTTGAATGCACAAGCGCCATTGCCGATTCAACCAATGTATTAGATAAATCGGGAAAGAATTGCTCTAGCTGACCTGTAGTTAGCATTCCCTTATACACGATTGTGCGAGAAGAAAGTGAGGATATGTAAATTGGCATGGTATGTTCAATTCTTTTGCGGAAGCAAAAAGCCATTCTTTCTAAGACAATATTTGTTTCATTATTTAAGCCAGCGATAAATACTTGTTTGAACTCTGGCATCACTGAAAGTGCAGTTTTACCAATTGAACTTGAGTTAATAGGCATATCGCGCCAGCCGATAATTGATAAACCCTCCTCGGCTGCAATCTGATTGATTTTCTCGCTATCTAGAGGATTATTTTTTTGAATAAAAAAGATTCCAGTTGCATAACTGCCAACTTTGGGCAGTTCAAATGAAACAACTGATCGATAAAATTTGTCCGGAACCTGAATGAGAATTCCAGCACCGTCGCCGCTATCTGGTTCAGCACCTGATGCGCCTCGATGCTCCAAATTGCGAAGTGCAGTTAGCGCCTTACTAACAATTTCATGTGATTTTGTTTTGTTTAGTGTTGCCACCATGGCCACACCGCATGCATCATGTTCATTGGCAGGGTCATACAGGCCAAGAGCGCTTGGCATGGAAGAAAAACTAGATTGTGATTGCAATTAAATTAGTCGCTCCCGGTAAGGGTCGGGACGACAATGGCCCAACGTTAAACAAACCTGCAGGTAAAGGGTAGCAGGAGAGCTAGACCCCGGTCAGTCCTACCAGCCATCCAATACCAGCCGTAATTGCAACCCCCAACGTGCCGCCAGTAAATATTCGAAGCATAGTTCTAGGTAGTGGCGAAGCAGCAATTTTTGCCGATATATACCCAGCTCCAATCAAACCAAAAGCAGTGAAGACCAAGACAAAACTAACTTGATTTACAGAGGAAAGTAAGGCACCAATTAATGGCACTAAGCCTCCGGCGGTAAATGCAATCGCAGATGCAATACCGGCTTGAACTGGTCTAGCCCTAGTGTGGTCAAAATGTCCGAGTTCATCTCTTAGGTGAGCATCAAGTGCATCATGCTTATGCATAGCGGTAACAACTTGACGTGCTAGCTCCTCTGTTAATCCTCGCTTGATGTAAATATCCATCAATTCATCAAACTCGCCTTCAGGATCCATTTCTAACTGTTTGATTTCTATTTCACGATCAGATTTTTCAATATCATTTTGGGATTTAACTGACACATACTCTCCTACTGCCATAGACATTGAACCAGCAGCTATTCCTGCTAACCCGGCAGTAATTAAGAAATCACCTTTATCTGCAGCGGCAAATCCAATCATCAAACTTGCAGTTGAAACCAGGCCATCATTTGATCCCAGCACTGCTGCACGAAGCCAGCCAGCCTTATTTGCTCGATGCTCTAAATTTCGAGCTTGAACCTCTTCTAAACCCATTCCTAAATACTAACTTGCTACCGTCTTTTCTTTAGCATTGCCACGGCCCTTACTTCTTGCAAGGTAAGCAAATGAAGAGATAAACACAATCAAACTAACCCAAATATTCAAGCGAAGGCCTAGTATCAAGTTCGCCTCATCAATTCGGAGCGCTTCAATCCATAATCTGCCTATGGTGTAACCCAGCACATATAGAGCAAATACATCGCCATTTCTTGAAGCAAATTTTTTCAACACACCTGGCAACTTAATCAAAAGATAAGCCACCAAAACACACCAAATTAACTCGTACAAAAATGTTGGATGGAATGTTTCAAATGATTCATATCCAATAGGTCGCTTGAGTGGGTCAATTTCCAAACCCCAAGGTAGGGAGGTAGGCCTGCCAAAAAGCTCTTGGTTGAAATAATTGCCAACTCTGCCTATTGCTTGTGCAAGAACCACACCAGGAGCTAAACAATCCAACAACTGGGCAAAGCTCAAAGAAGTTTTGTGAGTTTTAAAGTACAGATAAGCACCGAATGCCCCAAATGAAATGGCACCCCAAATACCTAATCCGCCCTCCCATATTCGAAAAGCATCTATTGGGTCCCCATTAACTCCAAAATATTGTTGGGGCGAAGTTATAACATGATAAATACGTCCACCAACTATTCCGAATGGAACCGCCCAAATTGCAACCTCTGAAACATCATCAGAATTTCCACCCAGATTTGCATAACGCCTTTGTCCTAACCAAATTGCAGCAGCAATTCCAATTATTATGCATAGTGCATAGTAATAAACAGTTAATGGTCCAATTGAAATGCTTGACTGCGTTGGACTAGGAATCAAAAGCTGCATTAATTTATTGGGAAAATTAGTTGACACCACCAGCTGCTAGCGCAGCTCTAAATTTACCCAAATCACCATATTCGCCTTTGTCTCTATCTAATTCCTTGCCATTTATAAATACAGTCGGGGTTGAATTGACATCTGCCTTGCCTGACTCTGCTGCCACATTGCTTGTCCACCGAACATATTTGCCATCGTTTACGCACGATTCAAAATTTGATGATGTGATGCCAATTGACTTGCCTAATTGAGTTAAATACTCCTTTGACCATTTGCCTGTATTGCTTTGGTCAGCTTGATTTTGAAACAAAGCCAAGTTCATATCAACAAACTCATTCTCATCAGCAGCACAGGCGGCGGCGTTGGCTGCTAAAACTGATTCCGGACCTATGAAAGTCATTGGGTGGAAAACTACTTTTGCTTTCTTTTGGGCAATTACTTCATTTAAATATCCACCATTTATGATTTCAAAATACTTACAAGCCACGCATTGGTAATCCAGGTACACATCTATGGTTGGAGTTTTTTCTGGATTTAGAACAATTCCATAACCATCAGCCTCAGATACGGTTGCAGGAATCGCTGCAGTGGAGCTAGATCTACTACTGATTAAGGAGAACACCACGCCAACAACTACAATAAAGGCAATCATTCCAATCACAAGATTGCGCGTTCCTTTGTCACCAGCAGAATTTGACGCCATTTTCACTCCTTATTTTTCTATCCCAAATTTACCCTTTGGGAAATAGTAAAGGTAAACACCTAATAAAAGGAATCCTATATCTCTAAGTATGGTCGAGAGATATTTGGTGTCTTCTGGGTCTACTTGGCCACCACCGCCAAAACATCCACAGTCAATGCTCAGACCTCGAGCCCATGCCTGAGCTATTGCAATAACAAATGCGAACATAGTTAATGCACCTAGTAAGCCCACAATTGAAACTGCCACTCCAGCAATCAGAAGTAAGCCCATTCCTATTTCAATCCATGGCAAGACATAACCTAAAAAATTCGCTAAACCAACCGGTAATAATTCATAAGCTCGAACTGACATTGCAGATTTTTGTAAATTTCCAATTTTTAAGCCACCCGCAGCTAACAACACTCCGCCCAGTACTAGTCGTGCAATCAAAGTTAGCCATGGCTGATAAATATTGAACTTATCGCGCATCTCGCACTCCTTCTGATAAAGACATAGCCATCTGCTTGACTAGTTTCAAACCTTTTCGTCCAGAACCATGTTCTTGAACTATCTTAATAAAGGCTGAGCCAACGATAACTCCATCTGCATACTTTGCCACTTCTCGTGCTTGCTCCTTAGTTGAAACTCCCAAACCAACTGCAACTGGCGTGTTACTAACTTTTCTAATGCGCTCAACAAGTGACTGAGCATTTCCTGAGACTGCATCACGAGTTCCAGTGACACCCATCAAACTTGCTGCGTAGATAAAGCCTGAACAGTTGGCACTGACTTTGGACAATCGCTCATCAGTAGTACTGGGTGCTACAACATAAATGGTGTCAATAGAATTCTTGATTGACTCTTGATGCCAATCTGCTGATTCCTCCACCGTTAGATCAGGAGTAATGACACCACTACCTCCCATTTTGGCAACCATTTGGGCAAAATTCGCACAACCGTATTTTTCGATCGGGCTCCAGTAACTCATAATCATTGCAGGCACCTTATGTTGCGCAGTAATTCGAAGCAGTTCAAAAACTTCTTTAGCTCCTGCTCCATTTTTTATTGCCGCTTCGGAAGCAGCCTGAATCACCGGGCCATCCATAACTGGATCTGAGTATGGGTAGCCAATTTCAATTGCATCGACACCACCGTCGATCATGCTTTTGACAATTTTTACAGAACTTTTTTGGTCAGGATAACCTGCCGGGAGATATCCGATTAATGCTGCTCGATTTTCTGATTTAGCTTTTGAAAACATTTCTTCTAAGGTGTTACTCATTAACTATGTAGTCCAAAGTATTCAGCTGCTGTTTGCACATCTTTATCACCACGACCCGATAAGTTAATCAAAATTGTGGCTTCTTTTCCTAATTCATTTCCTATTTCCAGGGCTCCAGCCAACGCGTGAGCAGTTTCAATAGCCGGAATGATTCCTTCTGATTTGCATAACAAAGAGAAGGCATACATTGCTTGATCATCTGTTATAGAACGGTATTCGGCTCTACCAATGTCATTAAGGTAGGCGTGCTCAGGTCCTACACCGGGGTAATCCAATCCGGCTGAGATTGAATGTGATTCAATCGTTTGTCCATCAGAATCTTGCAGGACATAAGAACGAGTACCGTGGAGAACACCAGGCTTGCCGCCAGAAATTGTTGAAGCATGCAACCCAGTTTCTATTCCTTTACCGCCAGCTTCTAAACCAATTAATCGCACTGATTTGTCATCAATAAATGGGTGGAATATTCCAATTGCATTTGAACCGCCACCAACGCAGGCTAAAACAGCATCAGGAAGTTTGCCGGTTAGGGCTAACACTTGCTCCCTAGCTTCTACACCAATAATTCTTTGAAAATCCCTGACCATCGTTGGAAACGGATGTGGACCAGCGACAGTACCGAGTAGGTAATGAGTCGTTGAAACATTAGTAACCCAATCACGCATCGCCTCGTTGATTGCGTCTTTCAACGTTTTAGATCCTTGAGTAACAGGAACAACTGTTGCACCCAGAAGCTTCATTCTGGCAACGTTTAAAGCTTGCCTCTTTGTATCAGCCTCTCCCATATAAACAACACACTCAAGACCAAATAACGCAGCTGCAGTTGCTGAGGCAACACCATGCTGACCTGCGCCGGTTTCAGCGATAATCCTCTTCTTACCCATTCTTTTTGTTAAGAGTGCTTGTCCTAAGACGTTATTAATTTTGTGACTACCTGTGTGATTCAAATCTTCACGTTTCAAAAGTATTCGAGCCCCACCTGCATATTCAGCAAATCTCTTGGCATCGGTCAAAATACTTGGTCGACCGGTGTAAGTTTTGTGAAGCTCAGATAACTCGGCTTGAAACTTTGGATCTGCCTGCGCTGATTTATGAGCCGCTGACAACTCATCTAAGGCAGCAATCAATGCCTCGGGAACAAATCGGCCGCCGTAAGGACCAAAATGTCCAGTTATATTTGAATCTAAATC
>WLEM01000119.1 GCA_009704285.1 Actinomycetota bacterium | reverse complement strand
TACCTTGGCGTTGATAGAGCCCCAATGATTCAAGGGATGAGGGCTGCTTAAGTAGTGGAGTAGTTATAGCAGACCTACTTCAATCAATAAATCCTGAGTTGCTCTGATATTTTTCAAACTACCTAAATCAATCGCCGGTGCACCAATTTTATCTAGGGCTAGCAGATCTTCAGGGGCTACAACTGAGGAGATAAGTGAGTACTCATGGGTTTGCTCAACAAACTCTCCTTGTATCTCTATTGAGGTTAGAAAATTAATTAAATCAATAGCCGCCTGTTTTTTCTTACTTGAGTTTAAAACACCCACTCCAGAAACATTTATCAGATTTCCTAGATCACCGGCGGTGAAATACCCGTTAACAACATTGATGCTGCGGCCAAGTGCTTGGGCAACCTCCCAGGTGTAGTAGTGATTTACCAAGCCCAGTGAGATTTCTCCCTTATCAATTGCTTCCACAATCGCTGAGTTTTTTGGATAGATTTTTACCCCATTTGCAGTTAATCCAGTTAGCCAATTTTTGGCATAAGCCTGACCCTTATTTTCAATTACCGCTGTTAGAAATGCTTGAAAGGATGCGTTAGTTGGCGCTATGCCAATCTGATTTTTATAAATTGGCTTAGTTAAGTCTGAAATAGATTTTGGTAAAGTAGTTAACTTCTTTGGATCATATGCAAATACTCTGGCCCGTGCGGTAACTCCAACCCATAGTCGATCGGCATGATTAAATTGATCTGGAATTTGGCTGGCTACCTCTTTTGCTAAAGGTGTAAATAACTCCTCTTCTGCAACTGCGCCAAGTGAGCCAGCATCTTGGGCAAGAAATAGATCAGCTGGTGAGTTTGATCCTTCTTCTAAAATTTGGGCAGCTAACTCTGCTGAATCCCCATATCTAATATTTAACTTGATCCCAGTTTGCTCACTCCACTGGGTCAAAAAAGGTGAAATAAAGTTCTCAGATCTACCTGAGTAGATGGTTAACTCACTTACCTGATCTGAGTCTGCCGAGTTTGAGCTACAGCCAGTTGTTAGCGATAGCACCAGTGCTGAAAGTAAACCAAGCCGCAGCACCTTGCTCATAACTAGAAGGTTATTACCCTTTAAGGAATTACGCAACATTTATGTTGCGTAATTGATCACACCTGATTAACTCTTACTTACCCGTCTCTGCTGCTGCCAACTGACCACAAGCACCATCTATCTCACGCCCTCTGGTATCTCGAACAGTTACCGGCACCCCATACCCCTCTAAGGTTTCAACAAATGCCCGCTCATCATCTGGCCGAGATGCTGTCCACTTTGATCCTGGAGTTGGATTTAATGGAATCAAATTAACATGAGCGTTTTTATTTTTTAACAATCGGCCTAATAGATCAGCTCGCCATGCTTGATCATTGATATCTCTAATTAAGGCGTACTCAATTGAGTACCTTCTGCCAGTTTTCGCCTCATACTTATCAGCAGCTTGTAATACCTCTTTAACCTTCCATCTTTGGTTAACTGGCACCAGGGTATCTCGCAGCTCATCATCTGGTGTGTGAAGTGAGATGGCAAGGGTTACTGGAATATCCTCTTCAATTAATTTTTCAATACCGGTAACCAAACCAACGGTAGAAAGTGTCACCGATCTTGCTCCAATACCTAAGCCATCTGGTTGTGGATTTGTAATATTCCTAATTGATTGCATCACCGCTTTGTAATTAGCCATCGGCTCACCCATGCCCATAAAGACCACATTTGATAATCGAGTAGGCCCTCCTGGTAACTCACCTAAATCACAAGCACGAGCGGCCATTACAACCTGCGCAGTTATCTCACCCGCTGTTAAATTTCTAGTTAATCCTGCTTGGCCAGTTGCGCAAAATGGGCATTGCATTCCACATCCTGCTTGGGATGAGATACATACAGTTGTGCGATCTGTGTAACCCATTAATACTGACTCGACTAAGACGCCATCATGTAAGCGCCAAAGATCTTTTCTAGTCCGACCACCATCGCAGGTAACTGAGCGAACTAAGGTAAGTAACTTGGGAAGAAAGGCCTCTCCTATTGTGGTGCGAAGCTCCTTTGGAATATCGGTAAAGCTTTCAACATCATCATTGTGGTGGGTGAAAAAATGAACCGCTAATTGATTTGCTCTAAAGGCAGGAAGACCCAACTCCACCGCCCGCTCTTTTCGCTCTGCCAGATTTAAATCTGCAAGATGAATTGGCGTCTTCTTTTTAACTGCCGGAGCCTCAAAAACTAAATCAGCCATCTATAAGTACCGATTGATTAACTCAATAGCAAACCAGACTGCAGGTGCAGTAAAGAGGGCTGAATCTAATCGATCCATAATTCCGCCATGGCCAGGCAGTAAATTAGACATATCTTTTATAGCTAAATCTCGCTTAATCGCAGATTCAATCAAATCACCACAGGTTGCAGTAACAACTGTCATTACCCCAATTAAAGCTCCGACATACCAAGCAGTTTCAAAGAGGTAATGAAATATCACCGAGCCACCAATTACCGCAGCAATTGCACCACCAATTAACCCCTCCCAACTCTTCTTTGGGCTAATGCTGGGGGCAATCTTGTGTTTACCAATTAACACTCCTGCTATATATGCAAAGGTGTCATTACAGGCAATTAATGCCACTAAAGCAAAGATTCGCGTGGCCCCATCTGGATGATTTGCCAGCAATAAAATAAAGCCACCTAAAACTGCTAAATAAAAAGTGATAAATACAGCTGAGGTTGATCGCTTAATAAAATCTTTTTGGGAGATGACAAGTAAGGTGAACATCAAAATTGGAATCATGAGCCCTGCAGAAACAGCAAGTCCTTGGGTATTGCCATTCCAGGTTGCTACCAATAAAACTGTGGCAGCAATCATTAAGACATAATCAGGTAGATCAATTCCACCCTTGCCATAGGCTGCGGTAAGTTCTCGAATTCCGATCATGAGCACAATCCAAATAAAGGCAAAAAACAAAATAGGCGCAGTATTTATCGTGCCAAAGATTAATCCTAAAAGCAGCAATGAGACTGCAATTGATGGAAGTAGTTTGCGACCTGCTTTTTTATTTATCGCATCAACC
>WLEM01000118.1 GCA_009704285.1 Actinomycetota bacterium | reverse complement strand
TACATTGGCGAACCCGTATGGATTTTGCAGTTTCAAGCAATGGGCGAATTGGATTATTTGGCGCTAGGAGTAACGAGGTTGTAGAGATAAAGGATTGTTTGATCGCCGATGCGCGTATGAATGTAAGTGAATTAGCTACTAGAGAGTGGAAGTCAGATCCAAGGGTTGAGGTGGCAGTATCAAGCACCAATGAGGTATCGATTACTAGATCTGGCCGAAGCATTAGTGGTCCAACCCAACTTGTTGAACAGGTAGGCCCGAACTCACTCAAGATTTCGCCATCAGCTTTTTGGCAAAGTCATAAAGCAGCACCAGTTGAATTGGTGAAAGCATGTTTACTTCAAATCGGAGTAAAGCCAGGCGATCATGTTTTGGATCTCTACTCCGGAGTTGGATTGTTTGCCGCAGCATTGCTTAGAGAGGTTGGTGAACGAGGATTTGTTACCTTAATTGAGAGCGATAAAACTGCGGTTGCAGATGCGAGAAGAATTTTCTCCGGTAAAGAGAATGTCAAGATTTTGCAAGGTTTGGTAGCGCAGCAGCTGCCAATTGTTAAGAAAGCAGATTTAATTTTATTGGATCCACCTAGAACCGGTGCCGGAGATGTTGCAATTAAACAAATGATTAAATTCAAACCACGTAAAATTGTTTATGTGGCTTGTGATCCAGCAGCTTTGGCACGTGATGCAAAAATATTGGCAGATGTTGGTTATAAGTTGGATCACATTGAAGCCTTTGATCTTTTCCCAATGACCCAGCACATAGAGTGCGTGGCTGGATTTTCACCAGCAAAGAGATAGGATTAGTCCAGAAATACACAGGAAAGAGGTGTGGGGCATTGAGTAAGAACTCATTTAAGTCCAAGACCACACTTGAGGTAGCTGGTAAAAGCTACGAAATTTTTGATATCACTGGTTTTCCAGAGGCAAAAGATCTTCCATTTAGCTTAAAGATTCTGCTTGAGAACTTACTGCGCACCGAAGATGGCGCCAATATCACCGCTGAACAGATTAAGAAATTAGCTAATTGGGATCCAGCGGTAGAGCCAGATACTGAGATTCAATTTACGCCAGCTCGAGTAATTATGCAGGACTTCACTGGAGTGCCTTGTATTGTCGATCTGGCAACAATGCGAGAGGCAATTGCAGATTTAGGCGGTGA
Source organism: Actinomycetota bacterium (assembly GCA_009704285.1). Next base: position 1,925 of record WLEM01000118.1, on the reverse strand, counting down.
TCCGTCTCGAGTAAATCCACTTTCACCAGCCGAATTAGTAATTGATCACTCTGTTATTGCTGATTTATTTGGTACAAAAGATTCATTTGAACAAAACGTTGATATTGAGTATCAGAGAAATAAAGAAAGATATCGCTTCTTAAGATGGGGTCAAACAGCATTTGATGAGTTTAAAGTTGTGCCACCTGGTACTGGAATTGTTCACCAAGTAAATATTGAGTACTTAGCTCGGGTAGTAATGAATCGCAAGGTTGATGGAGTGCTTAGAGCCTATCCAGACACTGTCGTTGGAACTGATTCACACACCACCATGGTTAATGGTTTGGGAGTTCTAGGTTGGGGCGTTGGCGGTATTGAAGCAGAAGCAGCCTTGCTAGGTCAGCCAGTTTCAATGTTGATTCCAAAGGTTGTCGGCTTTAAGTTAAATGGTAAATTACCAATTGGCACTACTGCAACAGATTTAGTACTAACCATTACCCAGATGTTAAGAAAACATGGTGTGGTTGGTAAGTTTGTAGAGTTTTATGGACCTGGCGTATCAGCGCTGCCAATGGCTAATCGAGCCACGATTGGCAATATGTCCCCAGAGTATGGCTCTACCTGCGCAATCTTTCCTATTGATGAAGAGACTATTAAGTATTTAAAACTCACCGGCCGATCTGCTGAGCAATTAGAGTTAGTTGAGCGATATGCAAAAGTTAATGGACTTTGGCATGATCCAGCTGCCTCACCTAGATTTTCTGAAAAACTTGAATTAGATCTTGCAACAATTGTGCCTTCAATCGCTGGACCTAAGCGACCGCAAGATCGAATCTCCTTGAATGATGCAAAGAGTTCATATCAAGAGGTGGCGCCTTCCTACTTTAGTGATAAGACAAGTAAAAATAAGATTGATATAAAAGTAAATGGAAAGGCAACAACGGTTTCAAATGGCGATGTTGTAATTGCATCCATAACCTCTTGTACTAACACTTCAAATCCATCGGTAATGATCGGAGCTGCTTTACTAGCTAAAAAAGCGGTTGAAAAAGGCTTAAGTAGCAAGCCTTGGGTAAAAACAACATTGGCTCCAGGATCAAAGGTAGTAACTGATTACTACGATCGTGCTGGTTTAACTGCCTATATGGATAAGTTGGGTTTTAATCTAGTTGGATATGGCTGCGTTACCTGTATTGGAAACTCAGGTCCGCTACCAGTAGAGATTAGTAAAGCTATAAACGAGAACGATTTAGCGGTATCTGCTGTGTTATCTGGAAATCGTAACTTTGAAGGAAGAATCTCACCAGATGTAAAGATGAATTACCTGGCTTCACCACCTTTAGTTGTTGCCTATGCACTAACTGGATCTATGAATCATGATTTTCAGAAAGATCCAATTGGTACCGGCAGTGATGGAAATCCGGTATTTCTAAAGGATATTTGGCCAACTACTGAAGAGATCGATTCAGTAATTGCATCATCAATTTCATCAGATATGTTCACTAAGGATTATGCATCTGTATTTGAAGGAGATAAGAGATGGAAGTCTCTAGATACTCCTACTGGAAAGACCTTTGAATGGGATTTGAAATCAACTTATGTAAGAAAACCCCCATATTTTGAAGGAATGCCAAGAGATCCAATTCCAGTCACCAACATATCCGGTGCAAGAGTTTTAGCGGTGCTAGGAGATTCAGTCACAACCGATCACATCTCGCCAGCAGGAAACATTAAGGCTGATTCACCAGCTGGAAAGTATTTAGCTGAGCATGGAATTGAAAGAGCGGATTTTAACTCTTATGGCTCACGTCGAGGAAATCATGAGGTAATGATTAGAGGAACATTTGCAAATATTCGTTTAAAGAATCTACTTTTGAATGGTGTAGAGGGTGGCTTTACAAAAAACTTCCTAGAAAATGGTGAACAAACAACAATTTACGAAGCAT
>WLEM01000117.1 GCA_009704285.1 Actinomycetota bacterium | reverse complement strand
TGTTGATTCTTCAATTTTGGAAGTTCACTACACCCTTATGGCTTGGAGCTCCGGAATGCTGGTGGAGTCGTCTTGGGATTCAGGACAGACAGCTACTTTTCCATTGAGCGGTGTAATCGCTGGTTGGCAGCAGGGTATTCCAGGCATGAAGGAGGGCGGAAGAAGATTGTTAGTTATTCCACCTGATTTAGGTTACGGCTCACAAGGCGCGGGTGGTGCCATCGGGCCCAATGAAACTTTGATATTTGTTGTTGATTTAGTTTCAGTTTCTTAATTTATTCCAAATTGTCGTAGGAGCCTTTAGAAGGTCGCCTGCGTCGTTGAAGCACAGGGACTCCTGGCGCCATTCTTCGTGCAAATACTAGAAAACCAGTATGACCAATCATTCTATGCTGAGGTCGAACTGCAAGACCCTCGTGATGCCAACCCCTAACGATTGTTTCAGAGGACTCAGGTTCAGTGAACAATCCACAATCTTTAATCGCCTCTGCAATTTTTGAAAGTTGTGTTGTGGTAGCTACATACGACATGAATACACCCCCGGGAACAAGAGCTTTTGCTGCCACATCTAAACAATCCCACGGCGCAAGCATGTCCAAAATAACTCGATCAAATTCAGATTCAAATATTTGATCCTGTAATGCTCCCACCGTCAATTGCCAATTGTTTGGTTTTGCTTTGAAATAGTTAGTCACATTGCTTTCAGAAATCTTGGCGAAGTCCTCTCTTATCTCCACAGAATGTAGATATCCCTCATTACCGATTGCCCTGAGCATGGAAATACTCAAAGCTCCAGAACCTACACCAGCCTCTAAAACTCTTACTCCAGGTTTAATATCTGCAACTCCAAGAATCATTGCGGCATCTTTTGGATAAATAATTGTTGCCCCCCGCGGCATTGACAGCACGTAATCTGCAAGTAAAGGTCGAAAGGCTTGGAACTTCAATTCTTGATTTGTGCTAACCAAGGAGCCTTCAGGCAACCCCACGATTTCATCATGTTTTAGCATCCCTTTATGGGTATGCCATTCAGCGCCTGCAGTTAATGTGATTGAATAAAGTTTACCTTTAGCATCGGTAAGCTGAACACGATCTCCATATACAAAGTTTCTATTGATCATTTTGCACTTACATGTCTATCTAGATGCGGATACCAATCTAATAAAAGCTTCAAACTCAGATCAGATAAAGTTTTAACCACGCGAAGATTTTCATGAGGTTGCATTTGAACCATATGTGGAATACCAATCACTTGCGCTCCAGCTCGTAGGCCGGACTGAACTCCGGTAATCGAATCCTCCAATACGAGACAACTTTCGATATCGACTCCCAGTTGATTTGCCGCAAGCCTATAGGGGGCAGGATCTGGCTTGGAATGTTCAACATCATCTTTGGAAACTGTTGAAGCAAATATTCCAGCAGGAAATCTCTCCAGTACTGCACGCATTTGACGACCAGTACTAGCAGTAACGAGTGCCAGTGGAATCTGAGCCGATTTACAATCTAACAAGAGCTCTAAAGCGCCTGGGATCAAATTTAATTCATGTTTAAGTTTCTCATCCATAACATCATTTAATCTTTCGCTAAAGTAACCGAAAGGTTTGATATTCCCACTTCGTTCCTGCATGTATCGTTCAGTTTTTTCCATGGGGCCACCTAGACAGTTAATTTGATCTGATTGTTCCCAGGTGCTACCTACCTCAGCCATTACCTGTTTTTCTGCCTGAAACCATAGCGGCTCAGAATCAACTAGCGTGCCGTCCATATCAAAGAGAATTGCACTCATGTTGCGTTGAAATACTTAGCTTCAGGATGATGTAGCACAATAGAGGAGGTTGACTGTTCCGGATGTAGTTGAAACTCCTCGGATAAACTCACTCCGATACGATCTGGTTCCAATAATTCACAAATTTGTAGTTGTTGTTCTAGATCAGGACAAGCTGGATATCCAAAGGAGTAGCGTGAACCTTGATATCCCTGATTAAAAATCTCTTTGAGATCTTGAGAATCACTCAAATCTATACCCATCTCTTCGCGGGTACGGGCATGCCAATGCTCGGTTAGTGACTCTGTTAATTGAACTGAAAGTCCATGTAATTCAAGATATTCACGGTACAAATTGGCCTGAAACAATTTGGATATCGCCTCACTTATCGATTGACCCATAGTGATAATTTGGAATGACACCACATCTATTTCGCCGCTATCTTTACTTCGGAAAAAATCAGCTAAGCACAATCGACGATCTCTGCTTTGTCGAGGGAAAGTGAATCTAACTCTCTCCTCCCCCTTATTAGGACCTTCGTGGTGAAGCACAACTAAATCATTCCCCTCGCTCACGCAAGGAAAGTAACCATAAGCAACAGCAGCGTTAAGCCATCCCTTGGATTGAACATCATTTAGTAAGGCTCTTAATTGTGGGCGACCCTGCTCTATCGCCATGCTTTCGAAATCTTTACCTTTAAGTCCCCATTGACCAAGGAACAATGCTCGTTCATCAAGCATGTCAACATAATCAGCAAGTGCAATTCCTTTCACAATTCGTGACCCAAAAAATGGAGCCATTGGAATTGGGTTGTTACTGGCCACATCACTGCGTTTGGTGTCTATCGTGTGTTCCTTAAGATTTGATCCTCTTGCTGTTCTTCTAGGTTTAAGGGCCGGCAACTCCGCTCCTGGTACACCACGTTTGATTCCCATTAAGGTATCCATCAATTTCAAACCTTCAAATGCATCTTTTGCATACCTAACTGTGCCGCTGAATTGCTCACTTAAATCTTGTTCAACAAATGAGCGAGTAAGAGCCGCTCCGCCTAAAACTATTGGCCACTTTTTACCCAATCCACGCGAATCTAGCTCTTGTAAATTTTCTTTCATGATCACTGTCGACTTAACTAACAGTCCAGACATACCAATAACATCAACATCATTCTCTGTGGCAGCTTCGATAATCTGGTTAACAGTTTGCTTGATTCCGATATTCACCGTGTCATAACCGTTATTTGAGAGAATAATATCAACGAGGTTCTTGCCAATATCATGCACATCACCTTTTACCGTTGCAAGTAAAATCTTGCCTCTGCCTTGATCATCAGTCT
>WLEM01000116.1 GCA_009704285.1 Actinomycetota bacterium | reverse complement strand
TTCCTTGGATGGAGGCGATTGCAGTTGTGCCAGCCGGGATACTTGTTGGATTAGACCCAATTGCAACAGTAATTGCAGCATCACTTGGTAATGCAATTACTATTTTTCTCTTTGCATACTTTGCCTCAAATATCAGAGCCAGGCTTATTGATCGCAGAGTTCGAAAGGGTAAATCAGCCCAACTTCCAAAACTTGAAAAAGCATTGAAAGCCTTTGATAGGTATGGAATATATGGATTGGCAGTGCTAGGCCCAATATTGATCGGTACGCAATTTGCTGCAGCTGCTGCAGTCAGTGCAGGAGTTAAACCACTTCGAAGCTCAATCCTGATTACGGTAAGTATGTTTTTGTGGGCGATATTAATTGCTATTGCAGTAGTGGCATTAGATATAAAGATCTAGTAAAAGGAGATGAGTATGCAACGTGAAATAATCCCAGATGTCTTAAGAGGTTTTGCACTCCTTGGAATTTTGATCGTAAACATTCAATTCATGGCCTTAAGCAGCGCTGAAGGAGCAAGGGGAGAGTGGACAGTTGGATTAGCTAACGGCTCAGCTACCTTCATAATTGCCGCCATTTTCGCTGGAAAGTTTTATCTGATTTTCTCATTTTTATTTGGATACAGCTCCAATTACATAATTAGAGAGAATAAAGCTAATCGAAAGCGATGGATAAAGCGATCAATTCTATTAATCTTTATTGGCGTACTTCACTTTACATTCTTATGGCATGGTGACATTCTCTTTGTTTATGGCTTGTTTGGATTACTGCTCACACCCTTTTTCTTTAGAACAGATAGAACCCTAAAAATCTGGAGCCGAGTTATATTTTCTATATCCTTCTTGCTAGTTTGTTTAATTGGCGCACTGGTTTATATTGGAGAACGATATTTTCCAGAGGAGAGTTTTCAAACACCTTTAGAGACAAAGCTAGATCAGGTTTTGCTAGATGGCTCATTCCTTCAGGCAGTTCCGGCTCGGTTGGAGTTGTGGGTGTATGGGGTATCGAGCGGAGTATTTTTGCAGGGCGGTTTAGCATTTGCAGCCTTTTTAATGGGAGTTCGAATGGCTAGATCTAAATTTTTATCAACCTCATTTGATAAGGAAGTGAATACAAAGTTAATGAAGAAAGGCTTGTTTTTTGGATTACCAATTCAGATTTTGGCTGCCATAGTTTTGGTCCAAAATGAGAATAAAGCAGAGCCATCTGAGGCTATTTATTTAATCTCACTATTTACCTCATTTATGGCAGCGCCACTACTATCAATTTTCTACATAGCTCTTATTCGTAAATTGGTTTCAGATAAACCAAATTTACTCTCCTGGATAGGGCCTGCCGGAAAGATGTCATTAACTGTTTATATCCTGCAATCTGTAATTACCTCATTAATCTTTGGTCCATGGGGATTTGGATTATTTCAACAATTACAAACCTGGATGGTGTTACTACTTGCTGTTGGAATTTGGCTTATTTTGGTTTATTTCGCAACGACCTGGTTAAAAAGATATAAACAAGGGCCACTTGAATGGTTGGTAAATGTCATTACAAAGGAAAGAAAAGATCTAAGTTCTGCAACTTAATCACTTATAACTTACCCACCACCACTTGCAGTGCTAGAAAATTGCATCATTTTTCAATTACAATTTAGCTATGAATTTTGGTATCCATTCCCAACAGTTTGTAAACAATTACTCAAAGAAAGAAAATGAAAAATTCACCAAGGTATTTGGTGATTTAACCTTAAAGTTTGCTGAAAAAATGAGAGTAGATACTCCCCCCTCATCTGATGAGGTGCAGGCCCTTGTTAAAGAGCATTATGAGTTTTGCCTGCAGTTTTGGAAACCCACGAAAGAGGCGTACAAATCACTTGCAATGAGTTACATGCTGCCTTCACCATATCGAGATTCCTATGAAGAGGTAGCACAAGGATTGGGTAAGTATCACTACGATGCAATTTGTATTTGGGCAGATAAAAACCTTTAGGCAAAACTGTGAATTTAGCGCTGGATTTGCCCAGTTTGGTGGGGTAGGTTTAGAAAATATCCTCTTTTGTGCAGTAAGAAATTGATCAAATCTAGATAGGAACATCTGGTGGAATCGGCTCGTATCAAGTGGCTAACTAGGGTTGTTTACTCCCAACCATTTGAGCTTTGTATTGCGGGCATCATTCTTTTAAATGCTGTTGCACTGGCCTTATTAACAATCCCTGGAATTGATGGCGCAACTAGAGAATCACTAGTTAGATTTGATGAGATCGCCCTTTGGATATTTGTTTGTGAGCTAATTGTTCGAATGATCTCCTATGGCAGAAGGCCATGGGAGTTTTTTAAAACCGGTTGGAATATCTTTGATTTTATAATCATTGGTCTATCACCATTTTTAGCAAACCAAACCTTGATTTTGCGACTTCTGCGCATCTTCCGATTAATTCGAATCTTCCGGTTTTTGCCTGAGGTAAGAATTCTGACTCGATCTATTACCCGTTCTCTACCGCCATTAATGAGTATGTCAGTTTTAATCTTTTTGGCTTTGTTTATCTACGGCATGGCTGGGGTGTATTTATTTGGCGAACAGATGCCAGAGCAGTGGGGGGATATAACTGCGGCATTGACCTCATTATTTATTTTGCTAACCCTTGAGGAGTTTGCCACCTATTTAGTTGATGGCTTGGCAGTCTCACCGTGGGCACTTCCTTTTTATATCTCCTATGTCTTTGTCATAGTTTTTACAATTTTAAATGTCTTGATCGGTGTGGTTTTAAATGCCATGGATGAGGCAAGGCAGGAAAATCGGGAGCGAGAGGAGGATATAAAGAAACTTCAAACCTTTGCCAAAGAAGTAGAGGAGATTTCAGCTGATGGTCAGGTTACAAGTGATGAGATCGCCCGTTTACAAGAAAAAATTGCAACTTTGGAGCGTCAATTACGCAGAGTTAAAAAAGAGGAGTAGCGGTAAATAAAGAGATTACTCTTTAAATCTATTTCACCTAGACTAATCGCATGACTATTGCACTTAATCGATTACTCGCCCATATGAGTTGGGCCAATCAAAAGACCATCGCACATCTGCAAAGCCTGCCAGAGCAATCTTTATCAGCCTTTGCCACCAACCCAAAGTGGCAGG
>WLEM01000115.1 GCA_009704285.1 Actinomycetota bacterium | reverse complement strand
GATTGACTTCAACGGGACCTCACTTAAACCAAAGAAGTGTTTTGTGGACGATACTGGGATCGAACCAGTGACCCCTTCCATGTCAAGGAAGTACGCTACCGCTGCGCTAATCGTCCGTTAAGTGAAAGTCTACTAGCGACCGAAATCGTCCTCAACACGTTCAATGTCATCCTCACCAAAGTAGCTGCCAGTTTGTACCTCAATAAAAATCAACTCAGTACTGCCGGTATTGCTAATGCGATGAAGCATGCCTTGTGGCACTTGAATAACTGATCCGACAGTTACTGGTTGTACCTTGCCATCTAATGTGACCTCGCCATTGCCTTGAGTTATATACCAATGCTCACTTCGTTTTTGGTGGCGCTGATAAGAAAGACGCTTGCCAGGGGAAACATGTATTGACTTCACCTTGTAATTAGCAGCCTCTTGGAGAACCTCATAACGACCCCATGGGCGATCAGACTTTTCTAGCATGGAAATACTTTAACCCTTAAACTAACAATATGAGCAATTCAATGCCTAAAGCCTCAAAATTACCCTCTAACCAGTTTGATCATTTCTATAAAGGTGGAAATCGGATTGGCAAACTTAGAAATGGACCCGGCGGTCCCATGCGACCGGAGGAGTGGATTGGTTCTACTACCACCAGATTTGGTGAGAGTGTTAACGGACTTTCCAAGTTAGCTGATGGGCAGCTACTAAGAGATGTAATCTCTGAGGATCCCATAAATTGGCTGGGGCAAAAACATATAGATAAATTTGGTATTTCAATTGAAATTTTAGTTAAGTTATTAGATCCCGATCAAAGATTGCCAGTTCACTATCACCCAAATCAAAAATTTGCCAAAGAGAAATTGCATTTAAATCATGGCAAAACTGAGGCGTGGATAATCCTAGATGCACCAGTTGGCGCAAAGGTTGGAATTGGCTTTAAAGAGCAGATGCACAAAGCTGATGTTGCTAGGTTGGTAGCAAACCATGACTCAGCTGGGTTATTGGACTCCTTAGTTTTCAAAGAGGTGAAGGCCGGAGATGCAGTTTTTGTGCCAGCGGGGGTAGTTCACGCAATTGAGTCTGGAATTTTTGTATTGGAGCTGCAGGAGCCAACTGATCTATCAATCTTGCTGGAGTGGGATGGTTTTGCAGTTGATGGAGATAAGGATGGGCATTTAAATCTTGGATTTGATACCGCATTAGATGCTCTTCGCTTCTCACCACTTACTCAAAATGAAGAAAAGGAGATTATTACAAAGTTTGATATTGGTGGACAAAAAAGTGGAGCGATATTTAACTCAATCGCAAGTCCTTTTTTCAGAGCAAATTACTTAACTGCAGGACATAGCAAAGTTGAAGCGGGATTTGGAATCTTTTTATCTTTAGCCGGGGATGGGAAGATGAAGTTTGAAAATGACCAAACGCTGGATGTTAAACAAGGTGATGCGGTGGTAATTCCTTATAGTGCTGGTGGATTTACTTTAAGTGATTGTTCTGGAATTTTATCTAGACCACCTGCTGCTTAATTATTAGTGGAGGTCGGAACGGGATTTGAACCCGTGTAGCGGGATTTGCAGTCCCGAGCCTCGCCTCTCGGCCATCCGACCTTGCTTTTCCCAGAGTAAATTTGTTTCTATGCGAGCGGACGACCGGGTTCGAACCGGCGACCTGAACCTTGGCAAGGTTCCGCGCTACCAACTGCGCTACGTCCGCATAAGTGCGTAGGTGAAATCTATCGCATTTAGCCACCCTTGGCACAATTGTATTTTTTCACACCTTTTCTATCGCAGGAGGTAGCGTTCAAACATGGAGTTATCGCAACCAACCTTTTGGATGGCAGGTCGGCTTGCAACTGATTGTGTTGAGATTTCAACTGACCCCACCTGCCTAGATCGACCAGGTTTTTGGGCGGTAGTAAATACCTTTGAAGGTCAATGGTTTTGCGCACGATTTGCATCCGTTGTTGATGCACCACTTCCAGTTGCGCAATGGCAAGGAATTGATGCATCTTGGAGCTCATCGCAAACTCAAAGTGAGTATCAAAGTAATGTTGAGAAGATAAAAGAAAAAATTGCAGCAGGTGATATTTATCAGGTAAACCTCTGTCGGGTGTTAAGCACTAAATCAAAGCAACCCTTGCAGGGGTTGGCAAATAGATTGCAGCAGGATAACCCGGCTCCCTTTGCTAGTTATTTGAGATTACCCAATTTAGAGATTGCATCAGCTTCACCAGAATTATTTTTAAAACGCGATGGCGCGATGATCAAATCCACACCTATTAAGGGCACCTCAAAAACTGATAATTTTGGAGAGAAAGATCGCGCAGAAAATGTGATGATTGTGGATTTAATGCGCAATGATTTTGGCAGTATATGTGAAAGTGGCAGCGTGGATGTGCCAAGATTGTTAGCAAGTGAGGCTCATCCTGGCCTGATTCACTTGGTTTCAGATGTGGTTGGTAGGTTAAGAGAAAATATCAAATGGAGTGAAATCGTAAAAGCATTACTTCCTGCTGGATCAATTAGCGGAGCGCCAAAATCATCAGCACTCAAAAGTATCGCAGAGATTGAAAAAGTTGCTCGTGGCCCATACTGCGGAGTTATTGGTTGGGTGCAGGGAGAGCAGGCGGTGTTGTCAGTGGGAATTCGTATATTTTGGTCTCATGGGGATGGTCAGTTAAATTTTGGAACTGGCGCAGGTATTACCTGGGCAAGCCAGCCACAAGGTGAATGGGAAGAGACTGAGTTGAAGGCTAAGCGGTTAATCTCAATTGCATCAGGAGTATTGGTATGAAACTACTCGTCAACGGCAAATTAGTTACCGAGCCACTCTCATTGCCTTTTTCACTCTCCTTTATCAGGGGAGATGGCTTATTTGAAACTATCTTAGGTATAGATGAGAAAATCATCGCCTGGCACCGACACTATGAACGGCTAGCAAAATCTGCCGAAAAACTCTTAATTACTATTCCAGCAAGAATTGATATTGAGGTTGGGATTAATCAATTATTAAAGGGTGTAGTTGGTAAGTCTCGAGTTCGAGTTGCCGTATTGGCAGATGGTAATTGGCTAATTGCGGTGGAGCAGGTGCCAGAGCAGGATAAATTGCCCAGCCTGATAAAGATGAATCAGATCCTAAATTC
>WLEM01000114.1 GCA_009704285.1 Actinomycetota bacterium | reverse complement strand
TTACATTGCAGTTGTCTTAATTGGTAAGTTGCTATTTCCCGAGGCTGACTTGCCTGGTCTTACTTGGAACTACTTGTTTTTACCGCTCCTATTAATTCCACTTGCACTAACTAGCTTTGGTTTGGCTTTGTTATTTGCAACGATGAATGTTTACTTCCGTGATACCAGTAAATTGCTTACCTACATCACCCGTATTTGGTTATACGCCTCCCCTGTTTTGTGGCTACCAGAGATGGTTAGTGGTTGGCATCGCATCATTCTTTACATTAATCCACTTGGTCCAGTCCTATCTGCAAATAGCAGAGTATGGATTGAAGGGTTAGCACCAACTGCTTCGCAATTAATTGCATCAGCAATTTGGTCACTCCTTGCATTGTTATTGGGTGGTTACTTCTTTATTTCAAGGGAGCGCGATTTTGCGGTCCGAATCTAAAGTGATTACTGAGATGCCAAAGGAGTTGGCAATTCGAATTGAAGATCTTTCAATTCGCTACAAAATAAATGTTGAGGCAAAGAAGACTTTAAAGAATGCAGTAATGCGTGCAAGTAAAGGTCAAAAGGTCCGTACTCGTACAGTTGAAGCGGTTAATCATTTAAATTTAGATATTCCTCATGGCAGCGTTGTTGGAATTGTTGGCGCAAATGGTGCTGGTAAATCAACGCTTATGCGATCAATTGCAGGAATTTTGCCACCGACAACTGGGAAGATCACAGTTAATGGCAGAATCTCAACTTTATTGGCTCTCGGTGTTGGTTTTAACAAAGCATTATCTGGTCGAGACAACATAATTTTAGGTGGATTAGCTGCTGGAATGAGTAAGGCAGAAATTGAAGGCCAAACAGATGCCATCGCAGCCTTTGCTGATTTACCAGAAGGATTTATAGATATGCCGGTTCGAACCTATAGCAATGGAATGTATAGCAGGGTTGCATTTGCAGTTGCGGTGAATATGACGCCAGACATTTTGTTATTGGATGAGGCACTATCTGCAGGTGATGCTGCTTTTAAAGAGAAATCATTTAATCGGATGAGAGAGCTATGTGATGAGGCTCGAACAATTTTGATCGTATCTCACGCATTGTCCTCAATTAATGAGCTATGTGATCATGCAATATGGATGCACAAAGGAAGTATGTTGGCATCAGGTAAACCAGAGAACATCACAGAGCAGTATCTGAAGTTCTTAAATGTGGGTGAACTGCCCTCTAGTTATGAAGATTTATAGTGGTAGTGCAAAAAAGACTAAAGTAATTGCACCAGCCAATAATGCTGATTGAACAAAAATATTGATTGCAGTTTTACGATCCGCTTTTTTATCTTGCTCACTTTGCACTTTGGTGATGCTGCCTAATTTGCCAAAATTAAATGTTCCGGCAAGCCCATAAGCTAGGCAAAACTTTTTCCTTGCCTGAATAAAGCCAACTGCAAAAATCATGGCAGGCAGAAAAATTGATAACCGAACAGATCTAGATTGTTCAGTTCCTAGAATTGTGGATGCTGAAAAAAATATTAAAAACAGTCCAATGAGTGCAACGGTTTGGCGGCGTCTAATCTCGCCTTTGCCAATATTGCAACTACCTGCAACATATTCGCTACTCACTTAAGCGTCTTCTCGCTCTTCATCATCGCTCCACACTTCATACTCATCATTTTCAGAGCGGGCTAACCAATTAAATATGCTTTTGACCGCGCCAAATATGACTAGTACTCCGGCAAGGAGTGCGAATAGTCGTTTAAAGGCTTTGATCATGAGATAAATCTACTATCTTTTAAGTTTTAGTTTTACTCAAATCCTTCTGTGGCGAGTTTCTCCAGTGAACTCCCAGAAACTCTAAATACCGTCCACTCATCCATAGGTTGTGCTCCGATGGATTTATAAAACTCTATGGCGGTCTCATTCCAATCCAGTACCCACCACTGCAATCTTTTATACCCACGCTCAATACATATTTGGGCCAGCTTTCTAAGCAGCGCCTTACCATGACCTAAGCCACGGTACTTTGGGTCAACATATAGATCTTCTAAATAAATTCCATGCCTGCCCAGCCAGGTTGAGTAATTTAGATGCCAAACTGCAAAGCCAGTAGCCTTACCATCGGCCTCTGAAATCAGGCAATAAACCTGTGGGTTTTTAGTAAAAAGAGATTCTTCCAATTCTGAAAGTGAAAGTTTTACCTCGTTTGGTGCTTTTTCATACTTTGCTAGATCGTGGATGAACTGCAAAATTACCGGTAGATCTGAAATCTCAGCAGATCTGATTTTTACTGAGCTCATTTAATTTTGGCTGCGGTAAAGGCATGCTCAATGTCAGCCCAAAGATCATCTACATTTTCAATTCCAACTGAAAGTCGAATCAAATTTTCGGGCACCGATGCGCTCTCAGTTGCCCACCTGCGCCTTCGCTCCCAGATTGACTCCACTCCGCCTAAGGAGGTGGCATTGGTAATCAATCTTGAGCTATTACACATTAAATCAACCTGATCTACTGTGCCATTTACATCAAAGGAGATCATTGCGCCAAATCCCTTCATAAAGGACTTTGCCATTTGGTGATACACATCGGTTGGTAATCCTGGGTATCTAACCTTTGCTACTCGCCCATCTTTAGATAAGCGTGTAGCCAACTCCAAGGCATTTTCTTGAGATCTTTGCATGCGCAGGGCAAAGGTTCGAACTCCACGCAATGCAATCCAAGCTTCGAATGGTCCAGCAATTGCGCCACCATATCTGCGAGATTGCTCTAATCGATTATAAAGTGCTGAATCATTTGTACTTAATGAACCCAAAATTAGATCACTATGACCAGATAGATACTTTGTTACAGAGTGAATAACAATATCGGCACCAAGGGCAAGGGGATTTTGCAAAAGTGGTGTTGCCAAGGTGTTATCAACTGCCACGCCACAGCCTGCTGCCTTACCTGCTGCTATCAGTTTTGGTAGATCGATGATTTCAAGTAATGGATTAAGTGGTGACTCAAGGTAGAGCATCTGAGCTCCAGGAATTGCTGCAACTGTTTCTTCGGTGTTTGCTAGGTTTACAAATCTAACTTTGAGTTTTTCACTTTCATGCAATTTCTTTAATAATGTAGTTGTTCCTTGATATCCGTTGTTAGCTGCTACGACAACTGAGCCCT
>WLEM01000113.1 GCA_009704285.1 Actinomycetota bacterium | reverse complement strand
GGTGAGGTTCATCCAATTGAGCAGGTAGGTCGAGATCTGCGCAAGATGATGTCTTGGGTTAAATCTTCAAACAATGATGATTACAAAGAGGGAAATGTAGCGCGTGGCTAAACCAGTTGTTTTAATTGCTGAAGAGTTAAGTCCAGCCACATTAGAGGCGTTAGGACCTGACTTTGAGGTGCGCAATTGCAATGGCGCAGATCGCGCAGAGTTACTGGCTGCTCTTAGTAAAGGAGTAGATGCAGTATTAATTCGCTCTGCTACCAAGATGGATGCCGAGGCAATTGCTGCAGCAAAGGGTTTAAAGGTAATCGCAAGAGCAGGTGTTGGTTTAGATAATGTTGAGATTCCAGCTGCAACCGCAGCAGGGGTAATGGTAGTAAATGCCCCTACCTCAAATATTGTCTCAGCTGCAGAGCTGGCAATTGGATTACTGCTTGCAAGTGCCAGGTTTATCTCACCTGCACACACTGCGCTACAAAATGGTAAGTGGGCAAGATCTAAATACACAGGAGCGGAAGTTTTTGAAAAGACTTTAGGAGTAGTTGGTTTTGGCCGGATTGGTCAGTTAGTAGCTGCCAGAATGCAAGCTTTTGGCATGGAGGTTGTTGCATATGATCCATATCTGCAGCCAGCACGTGCTGCCCAATTAAATGTGAAGTTAGTTGAGTTAGATGAGTTACTAGAGGTGAGTGATTTCATCACAATACATTTACCAAAGACCAAAGAGACGGCAAATCTAATTGGAACTGAGGCATTAAAGAAGGTAAAGCCATCGGTGCGAATTATTAACGCAGCTCGAGGTGGCGTGCTAGATGAGGCAGCTCTTTATCAAGCGTTGAAAGATGGCAAGGTTGCAGGTGCTGGCCTTGATGTATTTGCTACTGAACCATGCACAGATTCACCACTATTTACTTTAGATAATGTTGTTGCCACACCACACCTTGGAGCCTCAACTGATGAAGCACAAGAGCGTGCTGGAATTGCAGTTGCAATCTCAGTAAGAAAAGCATTATCTGGTGAGTTAGTACCAGATGCGGTTAATGTTAAAGGTGGCGCAATTGATCAAGCAGTTCGCCCAGCACTTCCATTGGTTGAAAAGTTAGCCCAGGTAGCAACTGCGCTAGCTAATGATGTTATTTCATCAATTGATGTTGAGGTAAGAGGTGAGATCTCAACCTTTGATGTCTCCGTTTTAGCAACTAGTGCCTTAAAGGGTTCATTGATTGCAATGGGTGCTGAGGATGTAACTTACGTAAACGCACCCGCCCTTGCTGCTGAACGGTCACTTACATCTTCTGTTTCAACTGATGCTGAAAGCCCAGATCATCGAAATCTAGTCTCAGTAAGAGCAGCATGTGCGGATGGCACACAGGTTTTTGTAAGTGGCACATTGATGGGAATTAAACAGACTCAAAAGATTGTGGCAATTGATAAATTAGATTTGGATTTAAAGCTTACAAACAATTTGCTCTTCCTAAGATATACCGATCGTCCTGGTGTGGTTGGAGTAGTAGGAAATGCCCTAGGCAAGTTACAGATCAACATTGCAGATATGCAGGTTGGTCGCACCCAAGAGGGTGGCCAAGCATTAATGGCATTAACAGTTGACTCTGCGATTCCAAAGGAGACAATTGATGTAATAGCTAAGGAAACTGGCGCAGCGCTGGTTCGATTTGTAAGCATGGTGAGTGAGTGAAAACTTTTAACCTAGCCACAATTCCAGGAGATGGCATTGGTCCTGAGGTAGTAACTCAAGGCTTGCGAGTATTGGATGCGATTGCTAAAAAATATGATTTAGAGTTTAAGAAAACCAACTATGAGTTAGGTGCGGCCTACTGGCATAAGACCAAGGAAACCTTGCCAGATTCAGTTATGGCTGAGTTGGCAAAAGCTGATGTGATTTTATTGGGAGCAGTTGGAGATCCAACTGTGCCAAGTGGGGTATTAGAGCGAGGGTTGTTACTTAAACTTAGATTTGCTTTTGAGCATTACATTAATTTACGCCCAGCAAAGTTGTTTCCAGGAGTTACCTCACCAATTACAAACAACAAAGGAATTGATTTTGTTGTAGTGCGCGAGGGCACTGAAGGTTTATATGTTGGTGCTGGATCAATCAAGGATGAAGGAACAAATAAAGAGTTAGCGGTTGAAGAGTCAATTAACACCTATAAAGGTGTTGAACGAGTCATCAGAGATGCCTTTAACCGAGCAATGAATCGGCCTCGCAAAAAACTGACCCTAGTACATAAAAATAATGTGTTGACTAGAGCTGGCGGATTGTGGACTCGAGTCTTTAGTGAGGTTGCTAAGGATTTTCCAGACGTTACAACTGATTACCTACATGTTGATGCCGCTTCGATGTTTTTTGTCACCAATCCAGAGCGATTTGATGTAGTTGTTACCGATAACCTATTTGGCGACATCATTACCGATATCGCAGCTGCTATCTGTGGCGGAATTGGTTTAGCGGCAAGTGGAAATATCAATCCAACTGGTGCTTTCCCATCGATGTTTGAGCCAGTACATGGCTCAGCCCCAGATATTGCTGGAAAAAATCTAGCCGATCCAACTGCAACTGTTTTATCAATTGCCATGATGTTAAATCACTTAGGACAAACACAAGCTGCAACTGATGTGGAAAGTGCGGTAGCGAAAGATTTAGCAGCGCGTGGGGATAAAAAGAGATCGACCTCTGAAATTGGAGATGCATTAGTGAAGGGAGTCTCATGAAGGTAATTAGTAATCCAAATTCAAATCCAGTTCCTGCCTCTGAGCGAGCAAAGCGAGTTGATGAGCCTGGTTTTGGTAAGTACTACACCGACAATATGGTTATTGCTCAGTGGAGTGAGGCAACAGGTTGGGCAGATGCCAAATTACAACCATATGGCCCAATTACATTAGACCCGGCAGCAATGGTTTTTCATTATGGCCAAGAGATCTTTGAAGGCATGAAGGCTTACTCACAACCAGATGGCGGCGTCTCTCTTTTTAGACCAGATGCAAATGCAAAACGTTTTGCAAAATCTGCTGCTCGAATTGCACTGCCTGAAATGCCAATTGATTTCTTTGTTAAAACTGTTGAGGAGTTGGTAAAGGCTGATGCTGGTTGGGTGCCAAAAAAGATAGGTGAATCTTTATAT
>WLEM01000112.1 GCA_009704285.1 Actinomycetota bacterium | reverse complement strand
GCAGATGGTAATTGGCTAATTGCGGTGGAGCAGGTGCCAGAGCAGGATAAATTGCCCAGCCTGATAAAGATGAATCAGATCCTAAATTCAAACTCTACCTTGACTGCAATCAAGTCAATCTCATATGGACAATCAATGTTAGCTGTTCGCCTAGCCCAAGCAAAGGGATACACAGATGGGGTTTACCTAAATCAAAATGGTGATGTAGTTGAGACTGGATCGGCAAACATTGTTATTTTAAAAAATGAAAAATTCATAACCCCAAGCCTTGAGTCAGGATGTCTGCCGGGAATTACTAGGCAAATTTTGATTAAACATTTTGGTATCTCAGAGGAGTTGTTTACCTGGGACGAAATGCTTGAATCTGATGCAATTTTTCTGTGTTCATCTATTCGACTACTTATTCCAGTTTCTAAGGTTGAGGATAAGTTGTTTGAAAATAACCCATTGGGTGAAAAATTAATTGGTGATTTAAACCAAATAATCAGGAGTAAGATAGAGCTATGAATCCAATAATCAAGCGAGTAATCGTTGGAATTGTTGGCGGATTAGTGACATTAGTAGGTGTGGTCGCACTGGTGGCTCCAGGTCCTGGTTGGTTAATCATTTTTACCGGTCTTGGAATCTTGGCTACGGAGTTTGCATGGGCAGCGAGGGTTTTAACCTCAGCTAAAGGAGTTGCAAGCCGGGCAGCAAATAAGGCGAAAATAAAGAAGAAGCAGCAATTGATCATTATTGCGGCGCTGACATTCTTATCACTTGTTTTACTAGTTATTTGGTACGAATACACCTTTTAATTCGCCACCTTTACCGTCCGCTTTGCTAACCTAGCGGTATGTCGGCTCAAATCAAGATCACAGTTAATGGTCAATCCAAAGAGATTGCAAGTGATCAAAAGCCAACTCACCTTTTCCAAGAATTATCTGATGTTGTGGTTTGTCGGATAAATGGAGAGTTGCAAGATTTATGGAGTGATTTAAAAGATGGTGATGTTGTTGAGTCAGTAAAGATCACATCTGAGGATGGTTTGAATGTTTTGCGCCACTCAACCGCCCACGTATTAGCCCAAGCAGTGCAGGAAGTCTTCCCTGAAACTAAGTTAGGAATTGGCCCACCAATTCGAGATGGCTTTTACTATGACTTTGATCCCAAGAATCCATTCACTCCTGGTGATCTAGAAAAGTTAGAAAGTGCCATGCGCAAGATTATTAAGGCTGGTCAAAGATTTCGCCGTCGAGTGACAAATGAAAAGGATGCACTCCTTGAATTAAAGGCAGAGCCTTATAAGTGTGAGTTAATCGGCCTAAAGGCTAATAACCCAGGTGATGAATCAAGTGTTGAAGTTGGGGGTTCGGTATTAACCATTTATGACAATTTAGGTCGAGATGGTAATCCGGTATGGAGTGATCTATGTCGTGGTCCGCATCTGCCATCAACAAAACACATCCCTGCTTTTAAGTTAATGCGGGCAGCTGGAGCATATTGGCGAGGTTCTGAGAAAAATCCTATGTTGCAAAGAATTTATGGCACAGCTTGGCCAACACAGGAGGCACAAGATGCATACCTTCTCTTGTTAGAGGAGGCGGAGAAAAGAGATCATCGCAAACTTGGCGCAGAGTTAGATTTATTTTCATTTCCAGAGGAAATTGGTTCTGGCTTAGCAGTTTTTCACCCTAAGGGTGGAATTATTCGAAGAGCGATGGAGGATTACTCTCGCAAACGACATGAAGAAGAGGATTATCAATTTGTTTACTCACCCCACTTAACTAAAGCAGCTTTGTTTGAAACCAGCGGACATTTGCAATGGTATGCAGATGGTATGTATCCACCGATGGTGATGGATGAAGAGCTACATGCAGATGGCACTATTAAAAAGCCAGGTCAAAAGTATTACATGAAGCCTATGAATTGCCCATTTCACAATTTGATTTTCCAATCTTCGCCAAAGTCATACCGTGATCTGCCACTTAGATTATTTGAATTTGGCACCGTATATCGTTATGAAAAATCTGGTGTGGTGCATGGAATCACTAGGGCCCGAGGTTTCACCCAAGATGATGCCCACATTTATTGCACCAAGGAACAGATGGCTGGTGAGTTAGATAGCCTTCTAACATTTGTACTTAATCTATTGCGTGATTATGGCTTAACAGATTTTTATCTTGAGTTATCAACTAGAAATCCAGAAAAATCAGTAGGAGAGGAACGGGATTGGGAGGATGCAACCGAAGCCTTACGCCAAGCAGCTGAGAAGCAAAAATTAGAGCTGGTGTTAGATCCTGGTGGTGCAGCTTTTTATGGTCCAAAGATCTCAGTGCAGGCTCGAGATGCAATTGGTAGAACCTGGCAGATGTCTACTATTCAAGTGGATTTTCAATTGCCACAAAGATTTGATTTAGGTTATGCCGCATCAGATGGTTCTCGAAAACAACCAGTAATGATTCACCGAGCTTTATTTGGATCCATCGAAAGATTTTTCGGAGTGCTAACTGAGCATTATGCAGGTGCTTTCCCGCCATGGCTTGCTCCAGTTCAGGTGCGTGGAATACCTGTGGCAGATTCAATCAATCCATACCTGCAGGATGTAATTAAGCAGTTTAAGAGAGCGGGTATTAGGGCAGATATTGATACCTCCGATGACCGTATGCAGAAGAAAGTGCGTAATGCGCAATTAGAGAAAATACCTTTTATGTTAATTGCTGGAGATGAAGACATGTCAGCTAAAGCGGTGTCATTTAGATATCGAAATGGCGAACAGAAGAATCAAATTCCAATTCAGCAAGCAATTGATGAGGTATTAGCTGCTGTTAAAGATCGCAAGCAAATTTAATGAGTGATCAATCCATCTCAGGCGGTGCAGGAATGCCTGATAGTTGGCAGCGTTTATGGGCACCACATCGAATGTCTTATCTAGAGGGGGAGAACAGACCCCTTCCTGGAAATGAGATTGAATGTCCTTTTTGTCGAATAACTAAGTTAAGTGATGAAGAGGCCCTAATTGTTTTTCGCGGTAAAGAGGCTTATGTAGTTATGAACTTATACCCATACAACGCAGGGCATTTGCTGATCTGTACTAACCGCCATGTTGCAGAGTTACCAGATCTAACAGTTTCAGAGCGAAATGAGGTGCAGGAGATAACTGCCCATGCAATGAAGGTGCT
>WLEM01000111.1 GCA_009704285.1 Actinomycetota bacterium | reverse complement strand
TGATCCAATTGCCCAACCAGGACAGCGAACTAACATTGGGTGTTTTGTTCACTCTTGGAGCACCGCAAACTGTTCATCACAATGGCAAATTTGGCAGTACTCCTCCTGTGGCATTGGAAAGAAATATGGTGTGCCAAGTGCCAGATTAGATTTAAATGTATTTAGAGGAACTCCAGATCAATTTATGTCCCTGATTAAAGGAAGATGGCAGCCCGAAGCAACTGACATGATGCCAATCAACGAGCCCACAAGGATGAATCTAATATCAGCAGCAAGTACTGATACCAATAAACCTGTGGTTGTAAATATTGAAGTTTTTAGAAGTATTGGTACTCCAGTTGTAACCGGTACCGTGGTCTTTAGGCCAACTGATAAAAATATCAAGGTAAAAAAACAAACCCCAGTTCGCTCTGCTAGCGGAAGGTGGGAATTAAGCATCGAAGGCCTGCCTGCTGGGGTAACAGCTGGAACCTTAAATTATGTAGATATCTCAAAGACTCATGCTGATAATGAAATTCCATTTACCATCAACCTGATGCAAGGACCGGAATTACCAAAACCAACACCAACCTCAAAGCCTACGGTGACTAAAAAACCAACAGATAGCTGCGCTAAACAAATAAAGCATTAATTCTTTGCACTACGCTTAACCCATTATGGCCAAGCAATTATCGGGCGGAGTTTTTCGCTCTGATTTAAAACTCTCTGATGAGCGAGATATTTACTATTACGATAGTAAAGAGATTTCTCGTACCGCAGTTGATAAGCGCAATGACAAAGCACAACCTGGTATTGGCCACCTTAGATTAGATCCATTAGTAAATGAGTGGGTGGCAGTGGCATCACACCGTCAACACCGAGTATTTCTGCCACCAAAGGAGCTTTGCCCATTATGTGTTTCTAATGGCGATAAGTTAACTGAGATCCCAGATAGCAATTACGAGGTGGTAGTTTTTACCAACCGCTCACCAGCGTTGACTACACCGGGAGATAATTACAAACTGCCAGCTGTAATTGGTTTTGATACCCCAAATGCTGATGCTGCAGGTGCTTGTGAGGTTGTTTGTTACACCCAAGATCATGGATCAACCTTTGCCCAACTTAGCCAGCAACAAATTAGAACGGTGTTGGAGGCTTGGAAAGATCGAGATGCGCAGTTATCAAAACTTTCCTATATTGAGTATGTATTTCCATTTGAAAATCGCGGTGAGGAGGTTGGGGTAACACTTTCTCATCCACATGGTCAGATTTATGCTTACTCATTTATCCCACCACGAGTTGAAAAAATGTTGCAAGCTGCTGCCTCTCATCTTTCAAAAACTGGTCGAGTCTTATTAGATGATGTGATCGCTAGAGAGATTAAGGATAAGAAGCGGATAATTTGTGAAAATAGTGAGTGGATTGCTTTTGTGCCATATGCGGCAAGGTATCCATTTGAAATTCATGTTGCGCCAAAGCGTGGGGTGGCAAGTATTAGTGAGTTAGATGAAAATCAATCCCAACTATTTCCAGCCTTAGCTAAAGAGGTTTTAACTCGACTAGATGGTGTCTTTGGAATTGAGATGGCATACATCGCCTCTTGGTATCAAGCGCCAGTAAATACTGGTCGAGATAGCATGAGATTGCACTGGCAGATCGTCTCGGTCAGGCGTCAACCTGGAAAATTAAAGTATCTATCTGGTTCTGAGTCTGCGATGGGTGCTTTTATTATGGATTTAGAGCCAGAGCAATCGGCAAAGCAATTACAAGAGGTTAAGTACTAATCAACTGGGGTAATAGAAATTACCTCAACCCCGCCAATTGAGGTTAAGACATTTACTAAATCTGTTGGATCACTGCCTGGAACTGCAATTGTGATGTCATCAATGCCACGGCCATTTTCACTTCGTAATACAACTAAGCCACGAATATCTCCGCCGGCAAATCCAATTGCAGATGCCACCGCACCAAGGGATCCTGGACGGTCAGGAAGTGAAACCTGAACTCTAAATAGCGCCATGCTCCCTGACTTGGACTCGAACCAAGAACCTGCCGGTTAACAGCCGGCTGCTCTGCCAATTGAGCTATCAGGGAAAAATCAATCTAGTTAAAGATTGCTGAGGGCAAATAGTAGCGAAAAATTAAAGCCGCTCAAACCTACGCCTAATTTATTCAAGTTTTAACTCTCCCCTAGTGCTAACTCTTTTTGCACACGCCGGGCTGCCTCCATACCAACTAACTGCGTGAAGATCTCTTGATACTGCGCATCATTTTCTACTGGATTTAATCGTTGCAATGTGGATTTAATCTCAGCAATTGATCTACTCAATGCCACCTCGCGTAAACGAGCGAAAATACTGGTGATGTAACGATCTGAGACCTCACCATCTGTTCTGATCGGCTCCACCGTTAACTCAGTGATTAAGGATTTAAGCTCTTCAGAATCTGCCTGATCAATCAACTCTTGGATATTAAACTCACTTTGATTATCAATTAAAACCCGCAGTTGATTATAAAGAGCAAATGAGAAGGCGGTTGGCTCTAAATCCACCCAACTATGAGACAGGGTTGGCAGTTGCAATCTAACTTTTAATACTTCACGCTCTAGTACTAAAACTGGATCAGTTAGATTTACTCGTTTGTCACTTGCAGCAGTAGTTGCACCACCACTTTTCTTAACTGCAGTTGAAACAATATCAACCTCCATGCCCAACCAGCCGGCAAGTAACCTGACATACTCTGGCCGCAGTGAGGCATCTCTTATCTTTCCAATTAATGGTGCAACTTGGTTTAGCGCATTAACTCTTCCTTCAGCAGCTGTGATGTCATAATTTGCAATCACAGATTTAATAGCAAACTCAAAAAGTGGCACTCTTCTTGCCACTAAATTTCTAACTGCATCATCACCTTGGGCTTGGCGCAACTCACATGGATCCATGCCACTTGGCTCAACGGCCACAAATGTTTGCGCAACAAATTTTTGATCATCTTCAAATGCTCGAAGGGCAGCTTTTTGACCTGCTGCATCACCATCAAATGTGAAGATAACCTCTCCTCTAAATGCATCTGCAGCCATTAACAATCTTCTAATTATTCGAATATGTTCATCACCAAATGCTGTGCCACAGGTGGCAACTGCGGTGGTAACACCAGCTAGATGAGCTGCCATCACATCGGTATAACCTTCAACTATTACAACTTGTCGGTTTTTTGCAATCTCTTT
>WLEM01000110.1 GCA_009704285.1 Actinomycetota bacterium | reverse complement strand
GTTGCACCAGCAAAGGCTGCTCCTGCTAAAGCTGTTAAAGCAACTAAGGCTAAGAAAGTTAGCAAGTTGAAGAAGGCAGTTAAGAAAGCTGGCAAGGCAAAGAAGGTTGCTCGCAAAGTAGTAAAGAAGGCGAAGAAGTCAAAGCGTCGCTAATTAGTTAATTTTAAAGCGGGATCTCATGCGTGAGATCCCGCTTTTTTACGCTCATTTATCCTCAATTCCTGTATTGGTCGTAGAATTGTGCGGTGTCGACTGAGTTGAAGATTTCATACGCACCCCCTACCGGAAAACCTCTTGGCTCAAATGCTTGGTTTAAATTTGGTGCAACACTTGTGCGGCCAATACTTAACTCCTTTGCAAAGCGGGATTGGCGGGGAGCTGAAAATCTTCCCAAGACTGGCGCAGCCATTGTGGTCTGCAATCACATCTCTTATGTTGACCCGCTGCTGTTTACTCACTTTCTTTATGACAATGGCAGAGCGCCAAGATATTTAGGCAAAGCCTCATTATTCAAATTACCAATCATTGGCAAAGTTTTGCTAGGCGCTGGACAAATTCCAGTTGAGCGTGAAACCACCAATGCATCGCAGTCATTAAGTCATGCCGTAGCTTTCTTAAAGGCTGGACACATGCTGGGCGTATACCCAGAGGGCACACTTACTCGAGATGTGAATTACTGGCCGATGAAAGCAAAAACTGGAATTGCTCGATTAGCCATTCTTACTGGAGCTCCTGTAATTCCATGCGCTCAGTGGGGAGCGCAGAGAATACTGCCGGCTTACAGCAAAAAACTAAGATTGTTTCCAAGAAGTAAGGTCACAGTAATTGCTGGTCCTGCATTAGATTTTTCAAAGTGGAAAGGCCGAGCAGAGGATCCGGTAGCGCTGGAAGAAGCAACTGCTTATGTAATGAGTGCGATCACTAAGTTGTTAGAGCAAATACGTAATGAAAAAGCACCAAGTGAGATTTTTGATCCTAAGAAATCAGCCTTGCCACGCACTGGTAATTTCAAGAAAGATAGCAGATGAAAAAAGTTGCGGTATTAGGTTCTGGAGCTTGGGGGACAACCCTAGGTCAAGTCATGGTTGATTCTGGGCAACAAGTTTTAATCTGGGGACGAAATAAAAAAGTTGTTCGAGAGATTAATCGTCGCCACTCCAATCGCAGATTTTTGAAAGGCATTGACCTGCCTAGAGAGTTAAAAGCAACCACAGATATTAAGGCGGTATTGCAATTTGCTGATGTCATCTTGCTGGCTATTCCATCCCAGACTTTGCGTGAGAATCTTGAAAGTTGGAAGGGTTTTTTCCCTAAAGATTTACCAGTAATCAGCACATTAAAGGGTATTGAGGTTGAAACCCAACTTCGTATGACTGAGGTAGCACAACAGGTATTAGAGATTGATAAGTCACGATTTGGCTTGATAACTGGGCCAAATTTGGCAAATGAAATCATTATGCGCCAGCCTGCAGGTGCAGTTGCTGCTTCAGAAAACCCTGCAAATATTGATGTGATGTCAGAGATTTTCTCCACAAATTATTTCAGAATTTATCCATCAAATGATTTGGTCGGATGTGAGTTTGCTGGCGCTGCAAAGAGTGTAATTGCATTGGCTGTTGGTATTGCAGTTGGTATGGGTTATGGCGAAAACACCCAAGGATTAATGATTACTCGCGGCTTGTCTGAGGTTGCAAGACTAGGTGGTGCCTATGGCGCTAATCCGCTTACATTTTTAGGTTTGGCCGGAATCGGTGACCTAGTGGCAAGTGCTCAATCACCACTTTCTCGAAATAGAAGTTTTGGTGAAGTACTTGGTAAATCTGGATCAATGGCTAAAGCTAGAGCGCAGATTGTGAAAACGGTAGAGGGTGTTTACTCAGCTGGAGCGATGTTAGAGCTAGCCCACCGGGTGGGAATAGAGGTACCAATCATTGAAGCGGTCTCAGATGTAGTTGCTGGCACATTAAATCCCAAGGATGCAATGGCAAGATTGATGACAGTTAGTATCAAGGCTGAGATCCAATGAGTAAATCTAGAGTTGCAATCATCTGTGGTGGCAAAAGCAGCGAACATGAAATTTCCTGTGTTTCAGCAAATGGAATCTTAAATTCCATAGATCGCAACAAATTTGAGCCGGTTTTAATCGGAATAACAAAGAGTGGAAAATGGCTGTTGCTTCCTGATGATAGTAACTTTTCGATAGTCAATGGCGCACTTCCCTCCGTACCTGAATCAGGTATTGAGGTAAGCATTACAAGTTTGGGATTATTAGCAGGTGGTAAGCAATTGGCAATTGATGTTGCATTCCCAGTTTTACATGGGCCATATGGTGAAGATGGAACTATTCAAGGTTTGTTTGAAATGATTGGAATTAAGTATGTTGGCTCTGGGGTGTTAGCTAGTGCAGTTAGCATGGATAAGTCTTATGCCAAACCGATATTTGCCGCTGCTGGATTAAGTGTTGCTGCCGGAATTGTTGTCACCTCAAAAAACTTTGAACTGCCAAGTAATCTCACATTTCCACTCTTTGTAAAACCAGCAAGAAGTGGTTCAAGCAGAGGAACTACAAAAGTGAAACAAAAATCCGATTTAGCTTCTGCAGTTGAACACGCCTTGTCTTTTGACACTAAGGTGATTATTGAGCAGGCAGTTGTTGGAAAAGAGATTGAATGTGCAGTTTTACAATCTGACGGGAAAATTACTGCATCTGAAGTTGGTCAAATTTCTATCTCCAGCAAATTTGAGTTTTATGATTTTCAAGCCAAGTACCTTGATAATTCAATGGAGTTAATTCTCCCGGCTGATTTACCAGCAGGTGTGCAATCTAAAATTCAGCAAGCAGCTATCACGGCATTTAATGCTGCAGGGTGTGAAGGGTTGGCTCGAGTTGATTTCTTCTATTCAACACAAGGTGAAATCATAATTAATGAAATCAACACTATGCCAGGCTTTACCCCGACATCGGTATACCCAAAGTTGATTGAAAAAAATGGGATAAATTATCAGGAGTTGATAACTAAGTTAATTACTACCGCTCAGACTCGCTCAGCCAGTATAACTCGCTAACAGTTATGAATGGTGTCTTAGAAAAAGCTGCAGTTAAAAGAGTTATTGCTGCCAAGGAAAGTTTTGGTCTAACCGGAGAGATTAAGGTTTTAACTGAGAGTGCAAAAAGTGCTGCTGAAGCTGCCGCAGGGTTAGGTATTGAAGT
>WLEM01000011.1 GCA_009704285.1 Actinomycetota bacterium | reverse complement strand
AGATTGGCTTAGATAAGGCAGTTTCTAACTCTTTGCGATCGGTAGATTGCGCGATCAACCCGCGCCACTCTAGATCCTCTAAAAGTGCTTTATTCATGGGTTGATCATGCCTGAAAACTGCTTTCGTAGGGAGGCAATTGCCTTATCTACCCCAGAGATGTCCTGGTTTAATTTATTGATGGCCGCTAAAACCGAACTCTTTGATGTACCCATTGCCGAGATGCGGCTTGAAATAGCTCCAGCAACAGTTAGAAATTTCTTAACCTCAGGGGTTAAATTTGGATGCATCTCTTGTAATTGCTGATCACTCATTTGCTCAAGTTCTATTCCATTTTTCTCACAGAACTTTACGCAAGCCCCTGCCACCTCATGAGCAATTGAAAAAGGCACCCCGGTTTTGCTTAAAAAATCTGCAATCTCAGTTGCTAAGGAGTAACCAGCCGAAGCTGATTTGGAAATATTAGCTTGTTTGAATTTCGCAGTTCCCACCATGCCAGAGATTGCAGGTAGCAAAATCAATAATTGCTCTACTGAATCAAAGATGGGTTCTTTATCCTCTTGCAAGTCACGGTTGTATGCAAATGGCATCGCTTTTAACACCACAAGTAGAGTGGTTAAGTTGCCAATGAAGCGACCTGATTTTCCTCTTGCTAATTCTGCAACATCGGCATTCTTCTTTTGCGGCATTATCGAGGAGCCGGTCGCGTATGCATCATCAATTTCTACCCAATCAAATTCAGTTGAGCTCCATAGCACAAACTCCTCACCGATCTTTGATAGATGAATACCGATCATCGCCATTATAAAAAGAGCCTCAGCTGCAAAATCACGGTCGCTAACTGCATCAATACTGTTTTGCATCACTCCTTTAAAACCTAGCTTTGAAGCTGAAATCTCAGGCTCAGGTTGGATGGAAGATCCCGCTAAAGCACCTGCGCCAAATGGCGAATAATTATTTCGATCAATCCAGTCAAAGATTCGATCAACATCTCTAAGTAAAGCATGAGAGTGCTTGCTCAACTCTTGGCTAAAAGTGATTGGCTGTGCGTGCTGGGTATGTGTGAAGCCGGGCGCAACAACATCTATATGACTAAGGGCTTGGGTATTAAATCCTCTTGCCAATACGGTTAATGCGCTGGCTATTTCAAGCAAATGATCTACTAGGTAAAGTTTGAAATCGGTGATTACTAAATCATTTCGGGATCTACCAGCGCGAATAGCGCCACCGATCGGACCACATTTTTCAACCAGCCCACGCTCTATTGCACTGTGCACATCTTCATCATCATTGTTATATGTGAATTTTCCACTACCAATCTCACCTGCCAGCTCTAGCAAACCTTTTTCAAGTATTTCACCATCTGATTTTGAAACAATTTTTTGCTTTATCAGATTGTTTAGATGAACCAGATTTACCTCGATTTCGTATGGGGCTAATCTCCAGTCAAAATGCACGCTTCGAGACAACTCCCGCATCGACTCAGCCGGTGATTGATTAAATCTGCCTCCCCAAAGCGTCATTTACTTACCTCCAAAATATTTGTTGATTTCCTTGGCAAGAGATGAGCCACCTGAAGCAGATTTAGCAACAACCAAGACAGTGTCATCACCAGCAATCGTACCGATTGCTGAATTTAATTTGCCGCTCTTCATGGCGCGGTCTAAATTCCCTGCCAAAAGTTGAGCCGCGCCAGGTGGTGTCTTAACAACTGCCAAATTACCACTTGATTCAACAGATGCAATTAGTTCAGATACGCCCCTGCTCTTTGAACTTTGCGGTGCTGAAACAAATTGGTAGCGGAAGACTCCAGAGTTATCTTTTCCTCGCACCGCACCCAACTCCTCTAAATCTCTACTTGCTGTTGCCTGGGTTACTACATAACCTAGTTTGCCTAACTCTCTGACTAGATCACCTTGAGAATGAATCAAGGCATCATCAACTAAGCGGATCACTAAGGAACGCCTGGCAGTTGCATTTTGCAGATTTAACTTAGCCATTAAGCGCTCACCAATGTTCCACCCTGATTATCCAAAGCATCTAAAACCGATGCAAGATATGTACCATTTGCAATTCTTACTGAAAACGCACCTGAATCAATCGCACTGATTGCTGCCTTCACTTTTGGAATCATTCCATCTGCAAAACTTGGCGCAATCTGTTTTAGCTCATCAATTGAAATTTCAGAGATCAAGGATGATTTATCTGGCCATGCTCGATAAATACCGTCAACATCAGTTAAGAAAATTACTGAGTCAGCCCTGAGCGCTCCACCAACTGCTGCTGCTACTAGATCTGCATTAATGTTAAAGCCCACACCTTCATTATCTGTCGCCACTGGTGATATCACTGGCAAGAACCCTTCGGTCATTAACGTCTCTAAGATCATTGGATTTATCTCATCAACCTCGCCCACATATCCAATATCCACAGCTTTTCCATCAACAGTTGGCTTAAATTTACGAGCTCTGATTAATCCACCATCTGATGCTGATAATCCAACAGCATTTACTTCACTTCCAATTAGGTAATTAACGATGGATCTTAAAACTTGACCGCTAAGCACGGATTGCACAACGTTGAAAACCTCTTCATCAGTTACTCGATAACCTGCCACTTTATTCTTACCCAACCCTTTTTCCTCTAGGGCTGCATCAATTTGCGGTCCTCCACCATGGACCAAAACTATTTGCTCACCATCTAAAAAAGCATCCGCAATCGCTTCTAATACCGGATCGGATGTGTTGTGATCTGGCAGTGCATTACCGCCGTATTTGATAACAATCATCGAACACCAGTCAATTGCAATCCAGAATCTTCTGCCAGATTAAACATTAGATTAGCGTTTTGGATCGCTTGCCCTGCAGCGCCCTTGCCAAGATTATCTATCGCAGTTGAAATCACGATTCGATTTACATGAGAATCTAAGGCAATCTGCATAGAAACATTATTTGTGCCTAGCACTGAGTTAGTCATGGGCATTTGGCCTTCAGGTAATAATTTAACAAACTTACTTTGGCTATAGAAATCTTCATAAACTTTTCTTATCTTCGCTGATGAAGTGGCATCTTTCAGTTTGCCTGTCACCGTCGCTAAAATTCCTCTAGGCATAGGAGCAAGTATTGGAGTAAATGAGATCTTTACCGATTTACCAGAGATCGAATTCAGCACCTGTTCTATTTCCGGTGTATGTTGGTGAACTCCTCCAAATTTATAAGAGGTGAGATTGTTCATTACCTCGCTACCGATCAAATTTGCCTTGGCAGTTCTACCAGCTCCAGTAGTGCCGCTGGCTGCAACCACAACAATGTCTTCGCTCTCTATCTGATTTAAAGCTGGAGCAATTGATAGGGCGATGGCTGTTGCATAACATCCCGGATTAGAAACTTGCTTGGATTTAGCAATCAAATCATGGTTTGTTAACTCTGGTAATCCATAGGTCCAACTTCCAGCATATGATCCACTGTAATACTTCTCCCACTGATCTTTATTTGTTAAACGAAAATCGGCGCCTAAATCAACAATCTTCATTTGCCCATCCAATTGGGATATTAGCTTTGCCGATTCACCATGGGGCAAAGCCGTAAAAACCAAGTCGCATTTGTTTAAATCACTAATATTTACCGCTGAAAAACTCTGACCCTCAAATTGGGTCAAATGAGGGTGCAGAGAAGTTATCGATTCTCCGGCATTGGAGTGTGCAGCAATAAAAGCAATTTTAAAATTTGGATGAGCAGATAGTAATCGCAGCAACTCTCCCCCTGCATATCCGCTGGCGCCAACTACCCCGATTTTCATAGTCCGAGGGTATCGTTAGTTAGTATATTTATGCAAATCTCTGCATATTTATGCATTACCCCGTAATACTGCGCCCAACGTCTTAGCGGCCTGAGCGATTGCTTGATCACGGTATCGCGCCACCTCATCAGAGGTTAATGTGCGATCTGAAGCTCTGAAAGTTAACGTGAAAGCTAAGGAAACTTTGTCGTCAGCCATTTGGTCATACCGATCAAACAAAACAATTGATTCCAATAAGGAACCTGCGCCTTGCTTTAAGGCCGCAGTTAGATCAGCAGCTGTAGTTTTTGCATTCACAACAAGTGCCACATCCTGTACCACTGCTGGAAAATTCCAAATTGCAGGTGCTTTTGTAACTCCAGCTACAGGTAACTCACTTAAAATCACAGCAAAAGCGCAACTTCGCTCTGGTAAATTCAAAGCGGTAATCACTCTAGGGTGTAATTCTCCAGCATGGGCTACTGGCTTACCATTTACACGCAACTCCGCACATCTACCAGGATGCCACGGCGCTAGATCACTACTAATAACTTCAAAATCATTCCCACTTGACTCGATAATCTCTTGTGCCTTAGCAATCGCATCACTCCAGGAGAATTTACTACCCGATCCTTGCCAATCACTCAATATTTTTTCGCCAGTAACTATTGCACCCACAAATAACATCTGCTTTGGCACCCCGTCGTAAATCTCTTTGATGATTTTCTCACTAGGGCGTTTGTTTACACCAGGATTTACAGCCTTACCTAGCGGGGTAGTGTTTCTGAAAACAGTACCGATTTCAAAGATAGCAAGATTCTTTGCTCCCCTGCCGATATTGCGAACAGCTGTTGTTAATAAGCCAGGTAAAAGATGAGTGCGAAGTAATGGAAATTCCTCCGACATAGGATTAGCAATTCTGAAAGATTTTGCTCTATCTCCAGTAAATCCAAGAAGATCAACCATCTCTTGGCTTACAAATGGATAATTGATAACCTCAGTAAATCCTTGATTAGCAAGTGCGGTAGCAACAGAACGTTTTCGGTACTGCATATCACTTAACCGAGCCCCACCTTTTCCTATTGGCAGTGTGGCAGGAATCAAGTCATAGCTGTTTAAACGGGCTATTTCTTCAGCAAAATCTGCAAAGTTAATTAAGTCTGGTCGCCAGGTGGGAACCTCAACAGTTAAAAGATCTCCACTACCTAATACTTTGCAACCAATTAAAATCAAAGCAGTTTTGGCCTGTTTCAAGGTGTATGGATATCCAAGATATTGAGATATTTGTGAGAGTGAAATTTTCACCTTGCGGTTCTTTATCGGCAATCCTGCATAAGATGCTCCGACATATGTTGCATCAGCTAAATCAATAAGTAATTGAGTTGCCCTAGCGGATGCAATTTCAGCTAATACTGGATCGGTATTACGTTCCATTCGTCTAGAAGCTTCACTAGATAAGTTATGCGATCTTGAATTACGAGCAATGCTGAGCGGATCAAAATGCGCAGCCTCTAATGCAATTTTGGTTGTTAATGATGATACTTCAGAGGTTAACCCACCCATAGTTCCAGCCAAAGCTAACGCATTCTTTGAATCTGCAATCAATAAGTTATCTGGATCCAATTTTCGATCAACCTTATCTAAGGTGGTCAACTTATTGAATTTCCCCGCTCTAACTACTCGAAGTCCGCCCATGATGTATTGCGCATCAAAGGCGTGTAATGGTTGGCCAAGCTCTAACATCACATAATTTGTGATATCGACTGCTAACGAAATAGATCTCATGCCACATTTTTCAATTCTTCTTTGCATCCATAATGGAGTACTTTTCTTAACATTTACATGATCTAAAGTTCTAATATAGATTTGATCCGCTCCAGATTTGTCTTCAATCTTTACAGATATAGCTTTTGGACTCTTACCCTTTCCAAGCTTCTTAGCAATCTTGGGATCGGCTGGATCTACATATTTAAGATGTAATGAACCAGCTAATTCCCGAGCCAATCCCCGCACTGACATGGCATACCCACGATCAGGATTGACTGCGATATCAAAGATGACATCGTTGATTTCTAAGAGTGCGATCGCATCTTGGCCAATCTTGCCCTCTTGCAACACGATAATTCCTGCATGTTCATCGCTAATACCAATTTCTTTAGCTGAGCAAATCATGCCGTCACTAACCTTGCCATAAGTTTCTCTGGCTGAAATTTTAAAATCTCCGGGAAGTGTCGCTCCTGGCAGTGCCACCACAACTAGATCATTCACCTTAAAATTACGTGCTCCACAAATAACATAACGTGTTTTTTTCTCACCAACATCGACGCCAACAAATCTAATTGGTTTCTTGTGTCCAGATAACTCCTCAATTGAAAGAACTTTTCCAACTACCAAAGGTCCCTTTAAATCCACTCCCTGTTCTTCGATGCTTTCGACCTCAAAACCAACCTTCACAAAAGCTTGAGAAACTTGTTCAGAGTTAATTTTGGGCGGCAGGTCCACAAACTCCCTTAGCCAACTTAAAGGAATTTTCATTTATTGCCCACCCCAAAACTTTGAGAAAAACGAACATCACCCTCAACAATGTCGTGCATATCTGTGATGCCATGCTTGACCATCAATGTTCTTTCTAATCCCATACCAAATGCAAAACCTGAATATTTCTTAGTATCTACACCGCATGCATCTAGCACCTTATGATTAACCATTCCACAGCCACCCCATTCAATCCAGCGACCATTGAAAAACACATCAACCTCAGCGGAAGGTTCTGTAAAAGGGAAAAAGCTTGGACGTAATCGAGTTTTCACTTGATCACCAAAAATGGATTTAGCGAAGAAATCTAATGTGCCTTTCAAGTCACCCATAGTGATCTTCTCATCAATTACCAATCCTTCAACCTGATGAAAAACTGGTGTATGAGTCGCATCTAATTCGTCGGCACGATAAGTCTTACCCGGACAAATCACATAAATTGGAGGCTTCTCATTGAGCATAGTTCTTATCTGTACCGGAGAGGTATGTGTGCGCAATACCAATCTAGATTCAAGTGGTTCGACAAAAAAAGTATCTTGCATTGTTCTGGCAGGATGATCAGCTGGAATATTTAGCGCATCAAAGTTAAGCCATTCAGCTTCGAGCTCTGGGCCTTCTGCTACTTTGTAACCTAAACCGATAAACAGATCATTGATCTCATTGGTCAAAATTGTTAACGGATGTAATCCGCCTTTAAGTGTTCTCCTGCCAGGCAGGGTTACGTCAACTTTTTCAGTAAGCAACATTTGTGCGTCTCGCAGCTCAGATAACTTGGCACTTCTTTGTTCAAAAGCTTGATTTACCTCAGCGCGGGCCGATCCAACTAATTTACCAAATTGCGCACGCAGTGATTGATCAACTGTTGCAAGGGCTTGGTTTGCTTTGGCTAATGCTGATTTATCACCAACATAATCAATTTTTACTTGTTTCAACACATCTAAATCGGAGGCTGCTTCAATGGCTCGAAGTGCTTGCGCCAGATCTTCGGCGATCTTGTTCTGATCTAACGACATAATCGGATTAGTCTATAAGGACAGACCTACAGAATGCAGGACAATTGCCGCTGCGCTTGCCACATTTAATGATTCAGCAAAGCCCTTCATCGGAATAGCCACCTTAGATATCTGACTTGGCAGATCTGGCAGCCCACGGGCTTCATTACCAAAAATCCAAGCTGACGGTTTGCTTGAATTCTTAGCAACAAACGCTGAATCAAAGATCTCTGTACCATCACCAGTCAATGCAAAAAGTGAAACTCCGTTGTCATTAGCTCCCGTGATAAATTCATTAATATCCACATCACTGACAACTGGTATATGCCAAAGTGATCCAACCGTAGCGCGAACAGTCTTAGGATTGAATACATCCACGCTCTCATTTGAAAAAACAACCGCATCGAAGCCGGCAGCATCAGCGCTTCGAATCACTGTGCCTGCATTGCCAGGATCTTGAATCTGCCAAAAGAAAGCTACTTTTTTTGGCTTCAGATTCCAGAGATCTTGTACTTTTAAAGTCTTGGTTGAACACAAAGCAATGATTCCTTGTGGTGATTCTGAATCTGCCATGGCATTCATTACTTGATCGGAAACCATGATCACTTCATGTTTTTCTAGAACGGCAGCATCAACAGAACCAGATAGTTTGCTCATTCCTGATTCAGTTACATAAACTCGCTTTACTGCTAAACCTTCTGCTAGTTTGGGATTAAGCGCCTCGCGAACTGACTGAATACCCTCGGCAATGAAGGAGCTCTCCAGCTCTCGATTCTTTTTACCTCTAGAACCAATAAGAGCCTTAACTCGCTCAATATGCGGCGAATTAAGGCTCGTAATGTTTTCCATCTCTATTTAATTGATTAGAGATTAATTAGGCGGTTACAACATTCTTGCGAGCAATCTCAACTAATTTAGCGAAAGCTGCAGGATCATTAGTTGCAAGCTCAGATAAGACACGGCGGTCTACTTCAATACCAGCAGTCTTTAATCCTTGAATTAAACGATTGTAAGTCATACCGTTGGCACGAGCTGCCGCATTAATTCGCTGAATCCAAAGCCGGCGGAAATCACCTTTCTTATCTTTGCGATCATTAAACGCATAGACCAGTGAGTGAGTTACCTGCTCCTTTGCCTTTGAAAAAAGACGAGAACGTTGACCGCGATAACCAGCTGCACGCTCTAAAGTTGTTCGGCGCTTTTTCGCCGCGTGAACACCACGTTTTACTCTAGCCATTTATCTCTCCCTTACTTCAAACCGAGCATGCGCTTAGCAGCAAATGCGTTAGGCGCTTTAGCGGTCACATCACCAGTTAGGCGACGAGTTAATCTCGAAGATTTGCGTTCAAGCAGGTGGCGTTTACCAGCACGCTCATGCATGATCTTTCCAGAACCAGTAACGCGAAAACGCTTTTTCGCTCCACTGTGTGTTTTCATCTTTGGCATTTCTTACCTCCTGTTGAATTGCTAATAAATCTATTTTGGTACGGCTTGCGCTTTTGGAGCTGCTTTCTTTGCAGACCCAGGCTTCTTAGCCGGACCTAGCACCATTGTCATATTGCGGCCTTCTTGCTTTGGCGCAAACTCAACAAGTGATACTTCGGCTAGCTCTTCAGCAAGCTTTTGCAACAACCGATAACCCATCTCAGGGCGAGATTGCTCTCGACCTCGGAACTGAATCGTTACCTTCACCTTGTCGCCACCTAACAAAAATCGTTCAATATGATTGCGCTTTGTTTCGTAATCATGTGGTTCGATATTTGGTCGAAGTCGCATTTCTTTCACAACAATATGTGTCTGATTTTGCCGTGCTTCCCGTGCTTTTTGTGCAATTTCGTACTTGTACTTTCCGAAATCCATTATTTTGCAGACCGGAGGATTTGCATCGGGTGAGATTTCCACGAGATCTAACCCGATCTCCTCGGATAACTTGAGCGCTTTATCTATTGCAGTTACGCCAAGCTGTTCACCGTCATAGCCAATCAACCGAACTTCAGGAACGCGAATTCGATCATTGATACGTGGTTCTGTGCTGATAACTTCTCCTTGCCGTTTCGCTAGATTATTGAGGCATTGCACAAGCGAAAACAGCCGCGCTTCTAAAGAAGCAACCAGTTCGCCGAAGCGAAGTAGGTGGGAGCGTATGCATCCACTTGATGGCCAAATCATACCCAAGAAGCGAGTGGATACTAAAACTGAGCGTGGAACTGCCTCAAATGGCAGAAAATAGATGGAAACTCACAGGTATTTACCAGTTTTTTGTCCAAGCAGTTCTATTCTTTTTATTTAACGCCTACCCCCTTAAGGCCTGAAAGCTACCTCTTCAGAATTGAAGTGGGTATAACAATTAAGGAGTATCAATGCTTAGTTGGAAACTTCATGGAAATGGTAAACAAATACAACCAGGTGAGGTTGTATCAACAGACGAACGTCTCTCATGGCCTAGAACATTTGGAATGGGAATTCAACATATCGCAGCAATGTTTGGTGCAACCTTCCTAGTACCAATTATTACTGGATTCTCCCCGACTACCACACTGTTTTTCTCTGGTATCGGAACCTTGTTATTTATCATTATTACCCAGAATAAATTACCAAGCTATCTCGGGTCATCCTTCGCATTCTTAGCTCCAGTAGCCGCGGCGAAAACTTCCGGTGGAATTCCAGCGGCATTAGGTGGAATAGTTGCTGCAGGTGTTTTGCTAGCGCTGGTTGGCTTTATTGCTAAAGCTGCCGGGACTGGATGGATAGATACGTTATTACCTCCAGTGGTAACAGGAACCATTGTTATGGTTATTGGATTAAATCTTGCAGGTGCGGCTAAAAATGATTTTATGATGGGTCAGCGACTTGGATTAATCACTCTGCTTTCCATTGGATTAATCTCAGCTTTCTTCCGTGGATTCCTAGGACGAATAAGTATTTTCGCTGGCTTAGTTGTTGGATACGCAGTTGCGGCAATTATGGGAGATGTTGATTTCTCAGGAGTTACAGCTGCTAAATGGGTAGCAATGCCTTCATTCACCTCCCCTACCTTCGACAGCAGCGCAATGCTGTTGTTCCTCCCAGTTGTTTTGGTTTTAATAGCTGAAAACGTT
>WLEM01000109.1 GCA_009704285.1 Actinomycetota bacterium | reverse complement strand
TTAAAGATGAGGTGGCTAAGTATGCCAAAGTTGCATTAGAGCAAATGTTGGCCCTACCTTAATCTCATGTCTGATAAAAAAGGTAAGCCAACTCCTAAGCGAAAAGTAGCTGAGGCAAAATTAAAGGTCTCATCCCTTTCCCCAGGTGCTAGCAAAGAGGCAAAGCGAGCTCTTAAAGATCAAGCAAGAAAGCGGCGAATGGAATCACGGGCTGCTTATATGAGAGGTGAAGAGTCTGCTCTACCGCTTAGAGATCGCGGCGCAGCTAGAAGATTTGTTAGAACCTATATTGATGAACGCAAATCTGTTACCGAGTACTTCCTAATTATTATTATGGTGGTTTTATTTCTCACCATCATTCCAATTCCAGCAGTTCAACTTGCAGCTGTTGCGGTGATGTACTCATCAATGATCTTTATTACTTTAGATGGCATATTTTTATCCCGCAGAATCAAGCGCCTGGTGAAAGAAAAATTCCCAGAAGAGCCAACTAGAGGAATTGGACTTTACGGCTGGATGAGAGCTACCCAATTACGAAGGTTACGAGCCCCTGCACCACAGGTAGGGCCGGTTAAGAAAAAGAAAAAGTAAGTCTTAAGCCCTAGGTTTTGGGCTAATTGTCTTTGCTGGATCGGTTGTAATCACATCTTTTAACGCAGCATCAATCTCACTCATGATTGATTGATCTAGCTTTACCCCAGATGCCTTCACATTCTCTTTAATCTGAGCCGGTTTGGTTGCACCAATAATTGCACTTGAAACATTTGGATTTTGTAGTACCCAAGCAATTGCAAGTTGCGCAAGTGTTAAATCAACCTTGGCTGCAATTGGAACTAGCTTTTGTACCGCTTCTAGGATTGGCTCCTTCATAAATCCAGAGATCATATTTGCGCCACCTTTTTTATCTGTGGCACGTGATCCAGCTGGGGCCTTCTTTCCTGGCAAGTACTTTCCAGTTAACACTCCTTGAGCAATTGGTGACCAGACAATCTGACCAATTCCCTCTTTTTCTGAAAGTGGTACAACCTGGGATTCAATCACTCGCCATAACATTGAGTACTGAGGTTGGCTAGAGATAAAGCGGTAATAACCCTTTTGATCTTGAATCTTTAATGCAGCTGCAATCTGTTCAGCATTCCACTCAGAAAAGCCGATGTATAAAACTTTTCCGCTTCGAACCAAATCATCAAAGGCGCCCAAGGTCTCCTCCAGCGGAGTTTCATAATCAAATCGATGGGCCTGGTAGAGATCAACATAATCAGTTTTTAATCGTTTTAATGATGCGTTGCATGACTCCATGATGTGCTTTCGAGAAAGGCCACGATCATTTTTGCCAGTGCCAGTTGGCCAATAAACTTTGGTAAATAACTCATAAGATTGCCGTCTAACACCCCTTAACGCTTTTCCTAACACAGTTTCAGCTCTAGTGCCGGCATATACATCGGCGGTATCTAATGTGGTGATTCCATACTCCAACGCGGCACGAACACACTTAGTTGCTGCCTCCGCCTCAACTTGGGAGCCATGGGTGATCCAATTTCCATAAGTTAGTTCAGATACATACATTCCAGTGCTGCCCAGGCGGCGATATTCCATTTGCCAACCATAACCGCACCGGCTTATCTAGGCAATTGGCGTGGTGAGTTGCTTTACCTCACCAATGGCAGCAAAATCCGCCTACAACTTAATATTGAAAGTTAAAGAGTGTGACTGGGGGAAGTCGGTGTAAATCCGACGCTGTCCCGCAACCGTGAGAAAGATTTTCTTTTCAAGTCGGATTACCCACCACATTTGATTTATTAACCACCCGTCGAGGATTGCGGGGCGGGAAATCTCATCTAGATGAGTTTTTTCGCTTACGTGAAACTCTCTATTTTGAGAGGCACTACATGTTCAGCAAGTTGTTTACAAAGATTAAGAAATTCATACCTGGAGTTATCGCCGCAGCTGTAATTGTTGGCGGAATAACCTTCTACTCAGCCCAAACCACCGATAACTGCGTCAATGTGGTTATCGATTATGGCGTATTGGATGCACAGGCAAAACCCTATGAGAAGTGTTTGGATGTAGAGGGTGAAACAACAGCATTAGAGCTAATGACAAATGCAAACTTTAAAATCCAAGGCACAGATAAATATGGCACCGCTGTTGTTTGCCGATTAAACAATCTGCCAAAGCCAAATGAGCCAATTGGAATCAAGGGACATGAGGATTACATTGAAAGTTGCAAGGATATGCCGGCCGAGTTTGCTTATTGGGCGGTGCTAGAAAAACGCAAACAGGCCTTACCCAATCCAGCCGATCTAAATACCAAGTGGGCATGGGCTCAGGTGGGTGTGGCCGATCTGGCATTAAATCCAGGTGATTCTCTAGCCTTTGTCTTTGCCGATAATGGTAATGTTAAGTTTCCTGAGTAGGAGTCCAAATGTTATCTAGTTATCAAGCACCAGCCATTGTCACAGTTAAGAAATCAACTGCTGGCAAATCACTGTTTGCAAAGATTTTAGGACTCACAGCTCACGTGGGAATTCTTTATGCAGGCACCAATATCGCTGAGTTCGCCTGGCGATTTTGGGGTGGTCACTAAAAATCTAGCTTCAGAAAACTGGCTTGGCCTTATCGAACTTTAGATGGCACAAAGGGAAGTGAAACAACCTTAAAGGTTGAATCAGTTCCTCGGATATCAATTAAAACCTGATCATCTTTTTTAACATCTGAGTTGATTAAAGCCAAGCCAATTCCTTTTTTCAACGCTGGTGAGTAGGTGCCGCTGGTTACAGATCCAATAACCTCTCCTTGCAAATTCTTTACCTGCATATCTTTTCTAGGAATTCCTCGCTCAATTGCCAGTATCGCCTTTAATCTCAACTTACTACCCTGCTCTTTTTGTTGGGTTAATACTTTTTTGCCGCGGAATTGATCCTTACTCCACCCAACTGCCCAACTAGCACCTGCCTCAACTGGTGTGATAGAAAGTGAGAGCTCATGGCCATGAAGTGGGTAACCCATTTCAGTGCGAAGTAGATCTCTGGCACCTAAACCACAAATTGCGCCATCAAACTCTTTAACAATGAGTGCAATTTTGTCCCACACCTGCTCGGCATCATTCCAGCGAGGAATAATCTCAAATCCGAACTCACCGGTGTATCCAGTTCGGCAGAGAATCACAGGGAGGTTATCAATTTTTGCATTAATAAATGACATGTAATCAAGTGAGGCCTCTATGCCTAATCTGCTTAAAACCTTTGCTGAATCTGCTCCTTG
>WLEM01000108.1 GCA_009704285.1 Actinomycetota bacterium | reverse complement strand
CTTAAACTTACCGAAATCATTAATCATTACATCTTCGCCTTTAGAGATGTTGCGAACTACTGCATCAAATACAACCTCTACAGCGCGAGCAGCTTCCTTCTTACTATCACCAAATTGTGGTGCTAGATAAGCGATGAACTGGGCCTTGTTCATTTGATCCCCTTATTTTTACGCTTAAACATTAAGCATTCGCTTAACTAAGGGTTAATCTATGGGGTGAGTAGTAATACTTGGATGTATCTATTCGGTGTGTCGCAAGCAAATTCTTATTGTAAATCAAGGTTTTTAAGCAATTATTCGAAACTCTAAATAATTACTTTAGAGTTTTAGATTACTTAATTGGCAATGTTTTAGGCTTAAAACTCGCTCTTTTTTCCTCAAAAGTTGTTACCGCATCAATTTTTGTAAGGGTCAGGCCAATGTCATCTAAACCTTCCATTAAGCGCCAGCGGGTGTAATCATCAATGGCAAAGCTCAGGGTCTTGCCGGCATAGGTGATTGTTTTACTCGCCAAATCAACTGTTATTTGGGTATCTGGCTTACTTTCTACTACCTGCCAAATTTCCTCTATCTCCTCTTGAGTCAAAATAACAGTTAACAACCCCATCTTTTGTGAGTTGCCTCTAAATATATCTGCAAACCGACTAGATAAGACCACTTTAAATCCATAGTTTTGCAATGCCCAGACTGCATGCTCCCTAGAGGATCCAGTTCCAAAATCAGGACCGGCTACCAAAATACTTGCTTTTTTATACTGAGGTTGATTTAACTCAAAGTTTGGATCATTTCGCCAAGCAGCAAACAAGCCATCCTCAAAACCATTTTTGGTAATTCGCTTTAAATAAACAGCAGGGATGATCTGATCAGTATCAACATTGGACCTACGAAGTGGCAACGCACTTCCAGTGTGGTTTATGAATTTTTCCATTTTACAAATCCGCCGGTGAAGCTAATGTGCCCTTTAATGCAGTTGCGGCTGCCACTAAAGGACTGACCAGGTGGGTTCGCCCACCCTTTCCTTGTCGGCCCTCAAAATTTCTGTTGCTAGTTGAGGCTGCTCTCTCACC
Source organism: Actinomycetota bacterium (assembly GCA_009704285.1). The sequence continues at coordinate 2,214 of WLEM01000108.1, read as the reverse complement.
TGGCTTTAACTGATCTGGGTTCATTCCAAGACACATTGAACAGCCCGCACTTCGCCACTCTCCACCTGCATCTAAAAACACCTTATCTAATCCTTCAGATTCTGCCTGCAATCTAACTCTGGCAGAGCCAGGAACAACTAGTAATCGCACAGAAGAGGCAATCTTTTTTCCCTTAATGATTGAAGCTGCAGATCTTAAATCTTCAATTCGACCATTTGTGCAAGAGCCTAAGAAAATTGTGTCTACCTTAATTGATTTAAGTGGCGTACCTGGCTTTAGATCCATGTACTCCAAGGCCCGCTCTGCTGCGCCGCGATCTTCAGCATTAGCAAAATCAGCTGGATTTGGAACAGATGAGGTAAGTGGCAAACCTTGACCAGGATTTGTGCCCCAGGTAACAAATGGCGCTAGCTCATCTGCATTTAAATTTACCTCTTTATCAAACTTGGCATCAGCATCTGTAGTTAATGTTTTCCAATAAGTAAGGGCGGCATCCCAATCAGCTCCAGTTGGGGCGTGTGGCTTACTTTTAACATAATCAAAGGTGGTTTGATCAGGAGCAATCAATCCAGCTCTAGCACCTGCCTCAATAGACATATTACAAATAGTCATTCGAGCCTCCATGGAGAGCGCCCTAATTGCACTGCCACGGTACTCAAGAATGTACCCCTGGCCACCGCCGGTACCGATCTTTGCGATCACTGCCAAAATAATATCTTTGCTAGTCACACCAGCCTTTAAAGTTCCATCAACATTAATTGCCATCGTCTTTGGTCGTATCAGTGGCAGAGTTTGAGTAGCTAGAACATGCTCAACCTCGCTGGTGCCGATACCAAATGCTAAGGCGCCAAATGCACCATGGGTTGAGGTATGGGAGTCTCCGCAAACGATGGTCATGCCTGGTTGAGTAATTCCTAATTGTGGTCCAACCACATGCACAATGCCTTGCTCAACATCTCCTAGTGAGTGAAGACGTACCCCAAATTCAGCACAATTTTTGCGCAAGGTATCTACCTGTAATTTGGAGATCGGGTCAGCGATCGGTTTATCAATATTTAAGGTGGGCACATTATGGTCTTCAGTAGCAATAGTTAGGTCAGCTCTGCGTACCTTGCGATTTGCCAGACGCAAACCATCAAAAGCTTGCGGACTTGTCACCTCATGAATTAGGTGCAGATCAATATAAAGTAAATCTGGCTCACCAGCTGTTGCAGAAACAACATGCTCAGCCCAGATCTTCTCCGCTAGGGTCTTGCCCATTTTTAAGTAGCTCTCCTTAAACAATTTGTAGATCCGCACTAAAACTTGCTTCTCAATAGTTGAGATGGCATTATCAGAGTGTGGACGGTAAGAATAGCGGAGTTGGTGTCTTAGATAAAGCGGTAAAGATTCTTGCCGCACTTGAGGCTGGGCCTCAATCCTTAAGTGATTTAGTATCTGCCACAGGCATCGCCCGGCCAACTGCCCACCGATTAGCTGTGGCACTTGAACACCACCGATTAGTAACTCGAGATTTCTCAGGTCGATTTGTATTGGGCGCTCGATCTGCTGAACTAGCTTCGGCGGCAGGTGAGGATAAATTACTAGCTATTGCTACCCCCGCTTTAACTGCGTTGCGCGATGCCACAAGTGAGAGTGCTCAGCTTTACCGAAGACAAGGTGATCTTAGAATTTGCGTGGCAACTGCGGAACGATTAACTGGATTACGCGATTCAGTTCCAGTTGGCACGGTATTAACGATGCAGGCTGGCTCTGCTGCTCAAATTTTATTAGCCTGGCAAGAGCCGGACAAACTTCATCGTGGTTTAGTTAATGCAAAATTCACTGCGGCAAATCTGTCAGCAGTTAGAAGGCGTGGTTGGGCTCAATCAGTTGGCGAGCGCGAAGCTGGTGTGGCTTCGGTATCTGCTCCTGTTCGCGGACCAAACAATAAAGTTATCGCTGCGGTGAGTATTAGCGGACCAATTGAGAGATTAAGTAGACAACCTGGCAGAGTTCATGCCGCAGCAGTTGTTGCTACCGCAGCCAGATTAACTGAGTACTTACTTAAAAATAGTAAGTAGCAAATGTAGCTCCGAGGGGATTCGAACCCCCGTAGCTGGCTTGAGAAGCCAGAGTCCTAGGCCACTAGACGACGGAGCCGTACGGTAAAACTTTACTTTATCGCTGGGGTACCAGGACTCGAACCTAGACAAGCTGAACCAGAATCAGCTG
>WLEM01000107.1 GCA_009704285.1 Actinomycetota bacterium | reverse complement strand
TTTTAAGACATGTGGAGCGATGCGCAGCATTAGTACATGTTTTAGATTGCGCAACACTTGAAACTGATCGAGATCCAGTAAAGGATTTTGATGTAATTGAAGAAGAGTTAAAGCAGTATGGCGGTCTATCTGATCGACCAAGGATTATTGCCTTAAATAAGATCGATATTCCAGATGGTAAAGCGATGGCAGATATGGTTCAAAAAACTCTTGAAGCCCGTGGCTTTCCAGTCTTTCAAGTATCAGCAGCTTCCCGTGAAGGTATGCAGGAGTTAATTTATGCAATGGCGCAGATTATTCAAAAGGTTCGCAAGGAGCAGAAAGAGGATCAGGTAGCAAGAATTGTGCTACGCCCAATTGCAGTAGATGACGCCGGCTTTGAAGTTATTTCAAATGAAGATGGCACATTTAACATAACAGGTGATAAGCCTGAGCGATGGGTTAAACAAACTGATTTCGCTAATGCTGAAGCAATTGGCTACCTAGCAGATCGACTTGCCTCATACGGAATTGAAAGAGAGTTGTATAAAAAGGGTGCAAAGGCAGGAGATGAGGTTCGCATTGGATTAGGCGATGATGCAGTGATCTTTGATTGGGAGCCAAGCATTGAAGCAGGTGCAGAGTTACTAGCAGGTGCGCCTAGAGGAGAGGATCTTCGTCTATCCACGCCGTGGCGAATGGATTTACTTGAAGATGATATTGATCAATTAAGTGATGATGAGATTGAAATGCAGTGGGAGTACAACGTGGCAAATCCTAGAACGCCACGGATTGATGAGGATGTTAAGTAAAGAGATCTAGTTCTTCAGATTTGAGATTTCAAGTAATGCTTTTGCAGTATCTGATTCATGATCAGAATCTGTTGGATTATCACTTAACTTAACAATCACTGTTCGGGTGGCTGGATTTACAAATATAAATTGTCCATGCAAACCAAGTGCTAGATGTGTTTTTGGATAAGGATGCCAAACTTGGGCTCCATAACCCCAATCTCGATCTAAGGTTGTAACGGGAGTGGTCATGCGCTTTAGCCAATTATTATCAATAACTTTAGTAGGACCTGCATAACCGCCATTTAATAACAACATTCCAATACGCCCATAGTCAATTGCGGAAGCGTTGAAACAGCAGAAAGTTTTCTCAGTTCCGCCTATTCGATCAACATTCCAAGTTGCAGGGTACTTGGCACCAACAGCTTGCCAAACATTCTTACTAAAGTAATCGGCAACTTTCTTTCCAGTAACTTTTTTAATAATCATGCCAAGCATTTGAGTATCCACACTTCGGTATTCAGATTTTGATCCAGGCTCAAATGCCATCTTACGATTATTTTTTAGAAACCAATCTAAATCTGTTGTGGCATACATTTGAGCAATTGCCACACCCCAGCCAGACGGTCCTGATGGATAGTTATCACTAACACCAACTCCTGCTTGCATATCTAATAACTGTTGAATCGTTACTAGGTCAAAACTTGTACCAGCTTTGAGATTCGGAAAGTAATCAACAAACTTGTCACTTTCCTTTATTTTGCCTTGATTAATTAACTGTCCAATAATTATGGAAGTCATTGTTTTTGCAACAGAATAAGATGGCAATTGAGTACTTTGAGTCACACCATCTTTGTACCATTCAAAGGTCAACACACCATTTCGAATAACAAGGAAAGCATTGGTATCAGTTTGTTTCAAAAATTCATTAAAGGCTAGTGAGCTGCCTTTATACATAATTTCAGCCGGCATTTTTTCTGAAGCAACTGGTAGTGCAATTGGGTTAACAGATGGGTCAATTACATGCCATGGCATGAGCGTAGGCGTTTTTGAAGCTGGTGCTAGTCCCAATTTAATTGCAGCAATAGGCTCTGGATAATGAATCACTTTTGTAAATATGAAAAGTGCTACATATAGGAGTGCAAGTGAGATTATGGTGTTTCTAATAACTCGAAACAAACGCATCATAGCGAAAGCCTATTTCATTACCGCTCACCGTTGAGGCAGCCACAACGGGAAAATATTGCAGTTATCTAATACATATTTGGGCGAATTCGCCAGTGAATTAACACCAGTTATACTCACCGATTATGGCTGCAATCTCCCGCGATGAAGTCGCAAATTTAGCTCGTCTTGCTCGTATCTCTATGAGTGATGCTGAGTTAGATCACCTAGCAGGGGAGATGGATGTAATTCTTGGTGCAGTCGCCAGAGTGCAAGAGGTTGCAGGTGCAGATGTACCACCAACATCTCACCCATTAGCAGTTAGCAATGTGACTCGAGAAGATGTTGTGACGCCAAGCCTCACACCAGAGCAAGCATTGTCAGGGGCGCCAGCATCTAGTGAGCAAAGATTTAAAGTTCCACAAATATTGGGCGAAGAGTAAATGAGTATTAGAGATAACGCCTGGCAGATGGCATCTGCTCTAAGTAAAAAAGAGATCTCAGCGGTTGAATTAACCAACCAACATTATGAGCAGATCAATGCGGTAGATAAAGATGTCCACGCATTTTTGTATTTAGATAAAGAGGGCGCACTTTCCCAAGCAAAAGAGGTTGATAAAAAACGGGCATCGGGTGAGAAGTTATCCCCACTTGCTGGTGTGCCACTTGCATTAAAAGATGTGATGACACAAAAAGATGTGCCAACAACCTGTGGCTCTAAAATCTTAGAGAACTGGCGTCCACCATATGACTCAACTGTGGTTACTAAATTAAAGGATGCTGGCGTAATTATCTTAGGTAAAACAAATATGGATGAGTTTGCTATGGGCTCATCAACTGAAAACTCAGCTTTTGGACCAACTCATAACCCATGGGATTTAACAAGAATTCCTGGTGGATCAGGTGGTGGCTCCTCTGCATCCCTTGCCGCATTTGAAGCCCCACTTGCAATTGGAACCGATACAGGTGGATCAATTCGCCAACCAGCTGCGGTAACTGGAACTGTTGGCGTTAAACCAACCTATGGTGGAGTTTCAAGATATGGCTTAGTTGCATTCTCATCCTCTTTAGATCAAGCAGGGCCATGTGCTCGAACAGTTTTAGATGCTGCTCTTTTGCACCAAGTAATTGCAGGTTTTGATCCAAAGGATTCCACCAGTATTAATCAAGCAGTCCCTGATGTGGTCTCAGCTGCAAAGAAATTAGATATTAAGGGGATGAAGATTGGTGTTGTAAAACAATTAGCTGGTGAGGGATATCAAAAGGGAGTTGAGAGTAAATTTAATGAGGCGATCGCTGAGTTAGTTAAGTTAGGCGCTGAGATTATTGAAGTCTCTTGCCCAAACT
>WLEM01000106.1 GCA_009704285.1 Actinomycetota bacterium | reverse complement strand
TTACCTATTACTTGCAGGGCAGGAGGGACTCGAACCCCCAACCGGCCGCTTTGGAGACGGCAACTCTAGCCAATTGAGCTACTGCCCTTCGTCCCGAATTAAGGCATGAAAAATCATGACCTAATACAAGCGCCGGGGGCGAAATTGTAGGCGGGTTAAGGAGAAAGGTAAAACTGAGATAAATATGAAGCCAGTTTTAGGCGTAGATGGCAGACTTGACCCCCCATGGGTGCATCTGAAAAATCAAGAGTTTCTAAACGAATAGCGGCAATTGCAGAGTCAGCAACACTTGCAGTTGATGGCAAAGCAAAAGCATTAAAAGCTGCTGGCCGTCCCGTAATTGGTTTTGGTGCAGGTGAACCAGATTTTCCAACACCAGATTACATTATTAATGCTGCAATTGAAGCTGCAAAACTTCCAGCTAATCATCGCTACACACCAACGCCAGGATTACCAGAGTTACGTGATGCAATTGTTAAAAAAACCAAACGAGATTCAAATTATGAAATTACTGCTGACCAAGTATTAGTTACTAATGGCGGAAAACAATCCGTCTATCAATCATTTGCATCTGTGCTAGATCCAGGTGATGAGGTGCTACTGCCCTCTCCATATTGGACCACCTACCCTGAATGCATCAAATTAGCTGGTGGAACACCAGTTGAGGTATTTGCTGATGAATCACAAAATTATTTAGTATCAGTAGCTCAACTTGAAAAAGCCTTAACGCCAAAGACTAAGGTCTTACTTTTTTGTTCGCCCTCTAATCCAACTGGATCGGTTTACTCACCACAGCAGGTGAAAGAGATTGGTCAATGGGCATACCAAAAGGGATTATGGGTTATTACCGATGAAATATATGAACATCTTCTATATGACGGTGCGGTAGCACCTAGCATTTGTGTTGCAGTGCCAGAGCTAGCAGATCGCACAATAATTATTAATGGCGTAGCAAAAACCTATGCAATGACCGGCTGGCGGGTCGGCTGGATGATCGGGCCAAAAGATTTAATTAAGGCAGCAACTAATCTGCAGTCCCATCTTTCTTCAAATGTTTCAAATGTCTCTCAACGAGCAGCAATTGCAGCCCTTACCGGTGACCTATCAGCTGTTCATAAAATGGGTGAGGCATTTGATCGCAGGCGTAAGTTGATTGTTAAGTTATTAAATGAGATTCCAGGTGTTAGTTGCCCAACTCCAACCGGTGCGTTTTATGTTTATCCATCAGTTAAGAATGTATTGGGTAAAGAAATTCGCGGTAAGCGACCTACAACATCGGCAGAGCTTGCAACATTAATTTTAGATGAGGTTGAGGTAGCAGCCGTTCCTGGTGAAGCTTTTGGTCCATCAGGCTATTTACGTTTTTCATACGCGCTAGGGGATGAAGATATTGTGGAAGGAATTGGTCGGGTTAAAAAATTATTAAGCGAAGCAATTTAATTTAAATCTAGACCTACCAACTGCACTTCGGCCTCTAACTTTACTCCAAATTTTTCAAACACTTTTGTTCGGGCCATCTTCGCTAATTCAACAATGTCACCAGCTGTAGCATCACCTGAATTTGTTAATGCCAGTACATGTTTATTAGAGATTTGAGCACCCGCTAATTTTTCTCCCTTACTAACTCCGGCATGTTCCATTAACCAAGCTGCTGAGGTTTTCACCCTGCCATCTGTTTGTGGCCAGCGCGGAGCATCGGCCGGCAACTTATCTGCTATTTCCTTATTTAAAATTGGATTTACAAAGAATGAGCCTGCTGAATTTGAATTTACATCACCTGCGTCAATCAGCATTCCTTTGCGACCTCGCAATTGAAGTACCGCTTTTCTTACCTCAACAACAGGTGCTCGATCGCCAATATTTATAGATAAAAACTTCGCTAATTCAGCATAGGTAATTGGCAGTGACTGCTCACCTTTTCTAAGTTGAAAGGTCACATTTAAAATTACATACCGGCCAGCTTCTGCTTTGAAAACTGAGTTGCGATATGAAAACCGGCACTGTTCATTGGTAAAGGTAGTTATTTCACCCTTGGTGCGATCATAAGCTTTTACCCGCGCGATTGTTTCACTTACTTCATGGCCATAAGCACCAATGTTTTGAATTGGAGCTCCGCCTATTGTTCCTGGTATACCGCTTAGCGATTCTAAATCTGCAAAACCTTTTTCAATTGTTAAGGCAACAAACTTATCCCAATCCTCACCCGCAGATACTTCAATCATTCCCCCACTACAGGCGTCGTAATCAAGTGCATTACCTTTACTTTCAACCCTGATCACCGTGCCTGCAAAACCTGCATCACTAATTAATAGATTAGAACCGCCACCTAAAATTAATACCTGCTCACCTGCTTTATCAGCAGCTTTTACAAACTCTACTAATTCATCTTCGGTATGGGCATGAACAATTTTTTGAGCTGGCCCACCAACTTTAAGTGTGGTGAAGTTTGATAACGCTTCCATTAGCTAAGCCTAGCGACGAGGCGAGAGGATCTCATTTTTCCCCCGAAATCGATCTAAAATTCTTTGGTAATTCTTACGTGAATTCTTATCCCGATAATCAGGATCAACATCGTGGTAACCATGGTGGCGTCCTTGCTCAAGCGGTAGATCAAGTTGCATTAACTTCCCACCAACACTTCGGATTGCAAGTGATAACTCTAGATCTGCATTTCGATAATACTTAGCACTTGGATTTGCCCCGCCAGCTGAAATCGCAAACTTGCGATCCATTGCAAAGTAATAACCAAATAAAACATCAACTTCACCAGCACCTTTATCAGAGGTGGTTCGCCATTCATCCTCAAGGTTAACCAACCCACCCCTCCAGCCAACACCTTGATAACCAGATGCAAGTGCAGAAAGTGTCACAGGTATTGGATCGGCAGTGAATTTTGTTGATGGGTCCATAATGATTAAGTAATCATCGGTGAAGGTATTAAGAAAGTAGTTAATAACATTCCCCCAGCCGAGTGGGTTTTTCTCCTGAGTGATACTTACTTGATCACTTTGAAATAAGCCATCTGATAGCCAATTGCTTTTGCCATTGGCATAAACACTTATTGGTGTATTGGTGTGCTCAGTTATCGAAGATACACAACTAACTAAATCTTCAGTGAAGCCCTCGGCAATTAAGCAGATACGAAGTGACCCAGCCATTGGCGGGTTTTAGTTAACGAGTTTCGCGGTGAAGTTGTGAAGATTTGCATCTTGGGCAAAACTTCTTTAACTCTAAACGGTCTGGATCGTTACGGCGATTCTTGCGTGTGATGTAGTTGCGCTCTTTACACTCAACACATGCCATTGTAATTTTTGGACGAACATCTGCACTTTTACTTGCCATGGTTGAGCTCCTAGC
>WLEM01000105.1 GCA_009704285.1 Actinomycetota bacterium | reverse complement strand
ATTTAGATGCAGCTTATTCAACTGGAAGTAATTTTGAGCTGATCACTAATTTGATTAACTCAGCAGGGGTAGATACCCAATTGTCGGGGGGAATAGCCAATCAAGAGATTCTTAATTTATCTTTGACCACGAGTGCAAAATGGATCAACCTATCCACATCAGCATTATTGAACATGGATTGGGTTGAATCAGTTCTAGAAACACACTCAAAGCGAGTTTGTATCTCACTAGATGTTGCTGATGAAGTGTTAACTGCAAGAGGAAGTGGGGTAATTGTTGGGGATCTTTGGAAGAGTTTAAACAAATTAGAAGCTGCTGGATGCAAAAGGTATGTAGTAACGGAAAATAAAAGTGATGGAACAATGATTGGACCAAACTTTAACTTACTGGCAAAAATTCAGCAGAAAAGTTCAGCCTCAATTGTTTCAAGTGGAGGAGTAGGAAACCTCTCTGATTTAGCAAAGTTGCGTCAGATCGGGATCGATGGCGTAGTGGTAGGAAAGGCGTTATACGCAGGTCAAATCAACCTAATTGAAGCCTTGGATACTTGCTATAAATAAGCGGCGCCAGCTGCTGGTTAATTACGGCAGAATAGGCAAGTGGAAGAGACAGATTTATCATTGGATAAGTTTCGCGATTATGCGCGCAACTTCAATGTAATCCCCGTATCAAGAAAAATCATTGATAAAAACCAAACTCCTTTATCTATCTATAGCAAACTAACAAACCATAGATCTGGCACTTTTTTACTTGAATCAGCTGAGTCAGGAATATGGGCTCGATACTCGTTTATTGGCGTCAATAGCCAGGCCACTTTAACTGAAGCAAATGGATTGGCTACTTGGGTAGGTGTAATGCCAGCTGGAGCTCCAACTGATATTGATCCACTTGATGCGCTGAGAATTTCTACTGCACATCTGAAGTCACCAAAGATGGAGGGTTTACCGCCACTTACCGGTGGGCTAGTGGGTTATTTAAGTTATGAAATTGTTCGCCGGCTTGAAAAGTTAGCAAACCATTCTAAAAAAGATGTTGCAATTCCGGAAATAGCGATGATGCTCACCTCTGATTTAGCTGTTTTTGATCATCATCTAGGTGAGATTACTTTGATAGCAAACGCCATAAATTGGGATGGTAGTTCTGAGCGAGTGGATTTGGCATACCAAACAGCGATAGAGCGCTTAAATAAAATGGAAGAGGATTTAGCAAAGCCGAGCCAGGATCAGTATTTAGTTCTGCAAAGCCGTAAGTCACCGGAGTTTGATCGAAATACAACTGATGAGAGCTACATCGCAAAAGTTAAATTAATTAAAGAGGAGATTAAATCTGGTGAGGCGTTCCAGGTTGTTTTGTCACAGCGATTTTCAATGCCAGCGTTAGCTGAACCCTTTGATTTATATAGAGTATTACGTGAACAAAACCCAAGTCCATATATGTATCTATTTCGGTTCAATGATGGTTTATCAATTGTGGGATCAAGCCCAGAAGCTTTAGTTAAGGTGACCGGTGACGATGTAGTAATTCATCCAATCGCAGGAACTAGAGCGCGGGGGATAGATAGCCAGCAGGATCAGGTCATCGCCGATGAACTTCTAAGAGATCCTAAGGAACGGGCTGAGCATTTGATGTTAGTTGATTTAGGCAGAAATGATTTAGGCAGAGTTTGTAAGCCAGGATCAGTTGAAGTAACTCAATTTATGCAGATTGAAAAGTATTCTCATGTAATGCATATTGTTTCTACAGTTGTAGGAAAACTCTTACCAAAAACCTCACCAATTGAAGCTTTGTTCTCAGTATTTCCAGCTGGCACATTATCGGGTGCCCCAAAACCAAGGGCGATGGAAATAATTGAAGAACATGAACCAACTAGACGTGGCGTTTATGGGGGAACAATTGGATACCTTGATTTCACAGGAAACATAGATGCTTGCATTGCAATCAGAACCGCAGTAATCAAAGATGGCACTGCTTATGTACAGGCCGGTGCTGGAATTGTTGCCGATTCAGATCCAGCATCTGAGAATCTAGAGTGTATTAATAAAGCTGCTGCAGTTTTGGGAGCCATCGCTACGGCGAATGCTATGGCTGGTGCAAAATGAGAGAATCGATCGTTGGAAGTTTAATCATCATTTTCGTAGCTGGATTTTTAATTCTTCGTTTAAGTAAGCGAGGAGCAATGAGTAAATATGATAAAAAACCGCAGAGTAAATGGAACTCACTATCGGAGGGAGTAGATCCAACTGATGAGTGATTCAAATGTTTTAAAAGCAATTATTGAAGGTGTTCTTGAGGATGTTGAAAAAAGAGTTGTGCCAATAAGCCAATTACGTGAACAGATTGAAAACGCACCGCCATTAAGAGGAGCTTATAAATCATTGAACCAGCCTGGTATGAGATTGATTGCGGAGGTAAAGCGATCATCACCTAGTAAAGGGGAGTTAGCTGCGATTCCTGATCCTCAGTTACTTGCTGAAAAGTATCAAGAGGGAGGAGCAGATCTGATAAGTGTGTTAACTGAAGAGCGCAGATTTAAAGGAAGCATTGCGGATTTGATCTCCGTTAGATCTGCAATAGACCTTCCAGTATTACGAAAGGATTTTATAGTTACTGAATTTCAGGTTTTTGAGTCACGTATTTTGGGCGCTGATTTGATTCTGCTAATTGTGGCTGGTCTTTCAAACTCTCAATTAAAAGATTTCTACCAGCTATCAACAGAGTTAGGGATGGATGTGTTAGTTGAAGTCCATGACATGGATGAAGCGGAAAAAGCCATAGAAATTGGTGCGAAAATTATTGGCGTTAATTCAAGAAATCTTAAGACATTAGAGGTTAGTGAGAAGGTTTTTGAGTCGATTCTCCCCGAATTGCCTAAAGATCTTATAAAGGTGGCTGAATCAGGAATTAGTACTCGCAAGCAGGTTGCATTAGTTGAGAGATTAGGCGCAAATGCGGTTTTGATTGGCGAGAGCTTAGTAAAAGCAGGTAATCCAGTTCATACGATTAAAGAACTTCTAAACCGGTAGGGAGCCAATAAACTACAACTATGGCCACTGGTAAAAAAACTGACGATTTAGATTCAAATATAACTGGACATTTTGGTCCTTACGGCGGCCGATTTGTTCCCGAGGCATTGATTGCTGCCTTAGATGAGTTATCAGCTGCTCATATATCAGCGCAGGCAGATCCAAAGTTTCAAGCCGAGTTATCTGAGCTTCACAAAACTTACACTGGTCGACCAAGTATTTTGACCGATGCCAAGAGATTTGCTGAGTATGCAGGTGGGGCTCGAATACTTTTGAAGCGTGAAGATTTGAATCACACAGGTAGTCACAAAATTAATAACGTCTTAGGACAAGCACT
>WLEM01000104.1 GCA_009704285.1 Actinomycetota bacterium | reverse complement strand
TCTTCTTGAGTTGGAAAGTAATGATCAAATGGTTTGGGCGATGCGGATGATTGGAATCACTTTATTTGCCCTTGCTGGAAATATGTGGCAAAACTCTAGATTAAATAATCAAGCAGGGCTTAAGTTTGTAGGCCGAGTGATGTTTGTATCAGCTGCTTCTTTAGGTTTATTGACCATATTTATTCCAGCAAATTTAAGCCCATTTGCGATTGGTTACGCCTTAATTGGCCTAGCTTTTGCCATCTCATACCTAGTAAACCTATTTAGAAGATCAAAGTAAGCCATACCGCCTACCATTGGCCTGTGCGGGCAAAGATTAAAAATGGCTTTAAGCCAAAGGTTTGTGTTACCTGCAAATTAGAGTTTGAGTGGCGAAAAAAATGGGCAAAAAATTGGGAGAATGTTAAGTACTGCTCAAAAAGATGTGGTGGTAAGTGAAGCGAATCATCTATGTAAGCCATGATCAATTAAATGCCGAATATGGTGCGTTAAAAGAGGCAAATCCAAAGGATGACCTAATTGTTTTGGTGGAGAGTAAGCGAATGCTCACCCCTGAGTTTGGTAGCAAGGTGCGGCTCTACTTTTTACTATCCTGCGCTGCTCACTTTGTTAAATCATTACAAGATGATGGTTACACCGTTATCTATCAAAGAGCTGCTACATCAGTTGATGGCTTAAAAGAGGTTTTAAAAAAGTATCCAAAGCTGCCAATTATTGCTGCCACACCTAGCTCATTTAGATTAAAACAATCACTTTCTGATTTTGGCGTTACCTTTGTTGAAAATGATTTCTTCTTAACTCCTACAAAGCTCTTCACCCAGTGGGCAGGTTCCCAAAAAAGTTACTTAATGGAGTCTTTTTATCGCGCGCAGCGGATTAGGTTAAATATCTTAGTTGAAAATGATAAGCCAGTTGGTGGGGCTTGGAACTTTGATAAGGAAAACCGCTCACCACTTCCCAAAGGATATAAATTCCCACCCTACCTGCAACATAAAGCAGATGAGATTGATAACCAGATTGCAAATGAGTTAGGGATCAAACCAGTAACTGATTTTGCTACCTCAAGGGCTGGGGCAAAGCGGGTATTAAAAAACTTCTTAGATAACCACTTTGCACACTTTGGCCCATATGAGGATGCGATGACAGTTGATAACTGGTCACTTCACCACTCACTCCTAAGTCCATATCTAAATAATGGTCTGCTTCACCCCTCTGAGGTGATTGATGCGGCAGTTAAAAGATTTGAAAAGGGGGATATCCCAATCGCATCTGCTGAAGGGTTTATCAGGCAGATTATTGGCTGGCGTGAGTATGTAAATGGGATGTATTGGCATCTGGGGCAAGATTACAAAGAGTTAAATAACCTAAATGCAAAGCGCAAATTACTTCCACTATTTGAGGATGCAGATAAGACAAAGATGAATTGCATCAAAAGTAATCTAGAAGATATCAACAGTAGAGGGTGGGTTCACCATATTCCCCGTCTTATGTTGCTAAGTAATTTAGCTCTAATTACTGGCACAAACCCTCAAGAGTTTTTATCTTGGATGCGGCGGGTATTTATTGATGCCACCGATTGGGTGATGGTGCCAAATGTAATTGGCATGGGAGTTCACGCAGATAATGGTCTGATGATGACTAAGCCATATGCAGCAGGGGGTGCTTATATTTCAAAGATGAGTAATTACTGCAAGGGGTGTGTTTATGATTCAAAGCTTAGAACTGGCGATACCGCCTGCCCTTTCACAACCTTGTATTGGGATTTTTTGGATCGAAACCAGGAGGAGTTTGCGGGCAATCATCGGATGGCCCAGCAACTATTTGGAATTAAAGGATTAAAGGATATGCCAGAGGTTAAGAAACGGGCCCAAGCAGTACTTGCTGGATTAGATAAGGGTCTAATCTAATCATTATGAAATCACTACTTTCAGTAATTGGTGTAGTAATTGTATTTGTCTATGTAATTGGCTCAGGTCTTTGGGTTAACACAGGTGATAATTGGTATCGCCTGCTTAACCAACCATCTTGGCAGCCACCTGATTTTATCTTTGGTCTTATCTGGCCATATAACTTCGTGATTTTAGGATTTGCCTCAGTTGCAGTTGCCAACAAGTTAAGCACCACAAATGCAGTAATTTACCTTTCAATCTTTGCACTCTCAGTAGCTGCAGCTCTCACCTGGGCGTATCAGTTCTACCGGCCACATAACTTATACGCTGCCTCAATCGCACTGGCAGTAGTTGCCATACTTACCCTGCCGATGCTCTACTTTATCTATCAAGCATCTGTGCCGCTGTTTTTTGCCACAATTGTCTATCAACTGTGGGTAATAACCGCTACCTACCTAAGTTTTACCTACGCTAGGTTAAATTAGAGCTTTTCTCGGTGGGCAGCCTTTGATAAAAAGATTGCAAAGACTAGGGCGATAACAACTAGAGCATTTAAACCTAACTCATATAAGGCACGCCTGAAGGCCTCATCTGTTTTTTGAGCGGTTAAGGTGAGGGATGCACCAACAGTTAAAATATGTCGAACTGCGGCAATTACCCCAATAATTAAGAATTTATCTAATTGATAAACACCATCGGTAAAGCGTGAGATAACAGTTCGTAGAATCTCTAAGATAATGACAATAAATAAAATGTCATTAACACCTTGAATCATCCCATTTGGGAAAAAGGGTGTAGTCTCAATTAATCTCTTAATAGAGTAGTAAAAAGCCCCTAAGCCAATTACAAATAGAGAGAGCGCCAAGATAGCGTGAAAGATATCCTCAACTAAGTCAACATACTTAATTGGAATTATTGATGTTTCAATATGTTTCTTATCTGTGTTATTAGCCATGATCAAATATAGATCCATCGCTATAGCTCTATGCAGCTGCCACGCTTGGCAGCGAAGATTAAACTCTTATCAAACGAGTAAGTGTGCGCACTAACAATGATGAGCGATGGCTTGCTACCCAACGGTAGCCCCATCTGCCAATTGGCCCTGAGACGCTCAATAGCAATGCCAAAACTTTATTTCCCCGCTTTTTTAAAAGCAGCGCCACTGCATCAGCGCCTTGATACTGTTTTTTATTATCGATGAGATATACCGATTTGGCACAAAGCTGGGCGGTTAAACCAAAGCTTGCTAAATCACCATCTTGGTAGGCGATTGCATCAATTGGTAGTCGTTTTTTAACCCAGGTGATTGATTTTTTGCATAGATCACATTGACCATCATAGATAACAATTAATTCACTCATTTTAAGCTCTTAATTTGCAGCTTGTGCAATTACTACTCGGCGAAATCTCCACCACGGCCAGTGCTCTTTCCCTTAGGCTTTTTTGGCCGCTCATAAACATAGACAAACACCCCTAGAGTAATAACTAGGGGTGCTAGCCAGATAAGTAGGTTGTTCAACT
>WLEM01000103.1 GCA_009704285.1 Actinomycetota bacterium | reverse complement strand
GAGATAGCCTCATTTAGATAAAAAGCACCGACTAAAACTGCGACCACTGTTACTAAAAACTCAACAGAGATAGATCTAGTTGCCCCGATCTTTGCTACAAGTGAGAAGTAAATTACATAACAAAACGCACTGCAGAAAACAGCTAGTAAGAACATATAAAGCCAATCCATAGCTAACACACCAGATTTGATTGGCACAAAAAATAAAATTGGAGCAGTAAATAAACCACCAAATAATAAGACACCTATGACCTGCTCCCAATTACCAGCTGCTGACATTTTAAGCTTTGAGTAATTGCTTCCAAATGCAGCGCTTATACAGCCAATCACGCAGACAGAATATCCTAAAAAGAATTGATCACTAAATTGCCCGCTTGGAAAACCTACTAAAAATACAATTCCGAGAAATCCTAGGATTAATCCATAAAAACCTTTTCGATCGATTTGCTCAATCTTCATCATTCGGCCAATCACAGATGAGAATAAGGGGATCGCCCCGACCAATATTGCAGTTAATGCTGTTCCTATTCGTGGCACAGCCAGAGATAGGCCTATTAGTTGAATTGAGACAGTTGCTGTGCCAAGAATTGCAAAGTGTTTGATGCCAATTGAAAAATCTAACTTTCTTCGCATCAGAACTGCTAAAAGATATAAGCAACCACTTGCTATGAATGCTCTAACTGAGATCGCTGCCGCCCAGTCAAAGGCTTCAACTACTCTAAGTAGTAATAGAAATGAGAAACCCCAAATTAAGGATAGAAGTGCAAATTTGGTAGAGATCTCAGCCTTCATTTGATAAGGCTAGCGCAACTACCCTTTTAGATTTGGCGGAGATAATCGATATTCAACTGGAGTTTTACTAAATGAGATTGGATTTGCAACTGATTTAACCCCATCAATCTCAACTACTGAGTTCAAACCCAATGAATGAGCAAGATCAAAAGCCTCTTTAACATTATTTATCGCACCGGCTGGAATCTTCACCTTCGCCAATATAGAAATCCAATGATCTGCACTTTGTTGAGCAAAAATAGGCTCAAGCTGAGCATTTAACTGCTGAAGGTTTTCAACCCGAAGCTGATTGGTGGCAAATCGCTTATCTGCTATTAACTCCGGCTTAATGCAGGCTGCAAACTTAGTAAATTGCTGATCACTTCCAACTGCCACAATAAATTTTTTATCCTTTGCCTCAAATACTTGGTAGGGAGCAATTGATGGATGGGCATTTCCCATTGCCTTAGGAATTACACCTGCTGAGATAAAGGCAGATGCTTGATTTACTAATGCAGATAATGTGGAGCTAAGTAAGTTCAACTCCACCTTTTGGCCAACTCCCTGTTCATCTCTTGCCCGAAGTGCTGCCAGAATGCCAACTACAGCATGTAAGCCGGTAATTACATCAACTAGTGCAACGCCAACCTTAGTTGGATTGTTTTCATCACTGCCGGTGATACTCATTAAGCCACTCATGCCTTGCAATAAAAGATCATAACCAGGAAGTTCGGCCGCTTTTTCAGATGTGCCAAAACCTGTAATTGAGCAGTAGATCAGCTTTGGATTATTAGCAATCAACTTTGAATAACCTAGGTTGTATTTCTCCATGCCACCTGGTCCAAAGTTCTCCACAACAACATCGGATGAGTTAATCAATTCAACTGCACGCACTTGATCTGCATGATCTGTCAGATCAAGCTCTAACCCCTCTTTGTTGCGATTTACCGATAGAAAATAGGTGGCATTTCCATCCTTATCAAATGGTGGGCCCCATGTGCGGGTGTCATCTCCTACCCTCGGCCGTTCAACCTTAACTACCTGCGCACCCAAATCTGCCAATATCATAGTTGCATATGGACCTGCCAAAACTCTTGAGAAATCTGCAATTTTAATTCCTGCCAATGGTGGCTTCATTTTTTCCCTAACCAATCACCCATCACATTTAAGAGTAGGTCAACATCACTCTTTGTAATTACCAATGGTGGTTTAATCTTAAGCACATTGTTATCTGGGCCATCACATGAGAGTAAAACTCCCTTTGATAGCGCAAACTCCATTAAATCACTCACCTGATCTGTCGCCGGCCTCTTTTCATCTAGCATCATCTCAACGCCGATAAACAAGCCACTTCCCCGCACATCGGCAATGATTGGATTACTCCTCATTAACGAGCGAACCCCATCTTGTAGGTATTGACCAACATTTTTAGCATTAAGTTGTAATTTTTGATCATATATAACTTCAAGAACTGCTTGCCCTATTGCTGCACTTACTGGATTTCCACCAAAGGTATTGAAGTACTCCATACCATTGTTAAATGAGGCAGCGATCTGAGGGGTGGTAACAACTGCAGCTAATGGATGACCATTACCCAGTGGTTTTCCTAGCGTGACAATATCTGGCACAACACCATGTAATTCAAAGCCCCAAAACTTATCTCCTACCCTTCCCATACCAATCTGCACCTCATCGCTAACACAAACTCCACCATTGGCCCTGACTACTTTAAAGGCCTCAGCCAAGTAGCCGGGAGGCAAAACGATTTGTCCTGCGGTTGAAACTATCGATTCAACAAAAAAAGCAGAGAGTGGTTGTTTTAACGAAGTAATACTTTTTTTAAGATTACTTAAATACTTTTCAGTTGCGCCCTTGCCGGTAAATTTGCCACGGAAGAGATCTGGTAATTCAGCTACTGCAACATGTTTTGGCGCACCGGCGCCACCTTTGCCTAAGAACTTATAGGGGCTAATCTCAACAACTGATTGGGTATGGCCGTGATAGCCATGGCGTAGTGCCACTACCCCTTTTGCATTTGTGTGGGCTCTTGCTAATCGGATCGCTAAATCATTTGCCTCACTGCCACTATTAACAAAAAATATAACTGAAAGTGGATCAGGCATACTGCTAGTAATCGCTTTGCCATACTCAACAACTGTTTGATGCAGATACCTAGTATTGGTATTTAACACCGACATCTGTGCCGCTGCTGCTGCCACCACCCTTGGATGGCCATGCCCAACATGGGCAACATTGTTAACTAGATCTAAGTAGCTCTTTCCTTTCTCATCAAACAAATAAGCACCACTTCCAGCAACGATATTTACTGGATTTTTAAAGTTAAGTGAGAGATTTTGGGAAATTACTACCCGTCGATCACTTTTAATACTGGCGGGTGAGATTTTTGCATGTGCATCTGTGCCGCTTTCAATGCCCAAAATTAGATTTGGGTTTAAAGAAATCCCTCGCCAAAGTGCAATCTCATCTCGTGGCGCAACCCCATAAATATCAATCCCCATTCCGCATAAATCAGTAAGTAATTGGAAATGGGTATGTGGTGGCCAACCAACATTTTCTTCCTCTTTACCCATCCGCCCAATCAATCCACCAGCCTTAATCTCTTTTCCGACCTTCCAATCTG
>WLEM01000102.1 GCA_009704285.1 Actinomycetota bacterium | reverse complement strand
TGCGACCATTTACTCCACCATTTGCATTGATGTAGTCGAAGTAGGCTCGCATAGCTCCTGGCACCTTGCCGTAGACAAGACCAGCTGATCCGGTAAGCGGGGTTGATACACCCAACTTAATCGAAGTTGCTGTCACGCCAGTCGAATTGGCTTGAGCGGGCACGATGCTGAGCACCATGGCGCTGGTTGCCACAATCGCTGAAGCAAGGGTTGCTCGCTTCATACTTTTGTTTCTGATCATTTATTTCCTTCCCTAGGGTTTACTTAATTGGTAAAACTTTTTTTACTCAGTGGTGCTTCTTAAGCAGGTGACCTGGACCATTTGGGGTAAATACCACTGCCAGTATCAGCAGCGCACTTACTAAAAATCCCGGCAACACCGTAGTTAAGTTGTCTGAACCTCCAATACGAGATACTAACGAATCGGCGATTTCTGGTATAGCCACCAGCACCAACCCGCCAAGAATGACACCTTTAAGGTTGTACAGGCCAGTAACAACGGCTGCTCCCAGCAGTGAAAACGAGAGACTGAGCGGAAAAGCGCTGGGTGAGACCCCACTAATAAGCATTACCAGCAAACCCCCAGACAAGCCCGCCACCCCAGAGCTAAGTGCAAATGCACTCACCTTTAATCGCTCAACATTAATTCCCGAAAGTTGGGCAGCAATTGGGTTATCTCTTACCGCTTTAAAGGTTCTGCCATATCTTGAGGTTAATAAATTAACAATAAAGAAGACCATTATTAATGATGCAAGTGCGCTGATCCAAAAAAACCATTTGTACTGTGAGAAATCTTCACCAAATCTTGCAGGTGATGGGCCAACATCAAAGATGATTCCCTCTTCAGCTCCAAGAATTGGAAATTGATTAGCAAGAGTTGGAAGTGAGATAGCCAATGCAAGTGTGGTTCCCGCTAGATAAGGACCACTCAATCTTGCTGCTACTAAACCAAGTATTAATCCAAATACGCCAGCAATTAGTGCTGACATAATTAAACCAATTACTGGATGCCAACCAGCATTAAATATTGATAGCGCTCCAGCATAGGCACCTACTGCCATTAATGCACTCTGGCCTAATGACAACTGACCGCTATAACCAGTAAGTAGAACTATTGATGTAATTGCTAGGGCATAGGTTGCAACAAATGAACCTTGATATAACTCAAGATCCCCTACTCGATCTCCTAAAATTAATAGCAGCCAACCAAATAAAATGAATAAAACTAATCTCTTTCTAGTTGTAGTTGGTTTATGCACCTTGCCAGCTTTTTTCATTTAGGCACCCCGACTCTTCTTCGGCGCAAAGAGCCCAGCTGGTTTAACTAATAAAACCAAGATTAAAACAATAAATGCGGTCGGGAAAAACAATTTCGGGCTGATGTATGTAGTTGAGAAGATAATTGCAAAACCTAAAATCATCCCGCCAGCAAATGCGCCAAACAAACTCTCTAACCCACCAATAACTGCGGCAATAAAACCTAGTACTAGTAATAGATCCATCGCATTTGGATATAAAAAGTAGCCAGGTATGTAAAGCATGCCAGCTAATCCACCAAATGCTCCAGCAAGTGCCCAACCTAAGGTGCGAACTGAATCCACTTTGATGCCAGATAGTTTTGCAATCTCAGGTGAATAAGCTGATGCTCTTAGTGCTAATCCAATATTTGTTCGTTGAAACAACAAGGTAAGCAGAAGCATGGCGCAAGCAACAAAAACTAAAACCAACAAGTGGTAACTACTAAAGGCAATTACCGTTCCCATTACCTTGTAACCACCAGTTGATACTGGCGCTTCAATAGATTGGTTTGTAATACCCCAGACAAATCCGATTACCGCTTGAATAATTCCAAGTAAACCCAGAGTTGCTACAACTGGTGCAATCATCACAATTGGTCCAGATTTGACTCGCTTAAATATTGGACGCATGAAGAATCTATCGATAACAGCTCCAATTACCGCACCGCTTACTACTGCCACTACTAATGCAATCCAGAATGAACCAGTGCGCTGAATAACTGTGTAGCCAATGTAAGTGGTTAAAACTGCTTGACCGGCTTGGGCAAAGTTAATTACTCGAGTAGATCGCCAAACTAAAACGATTGAAATTGCCATCAAGGCATAAATTGCGCCAGATGATAGAGAGGTTAGAACTGCAGTAATAAATTGCGTCATTTTAGAACCCCAAATAGGCAGAGCGAACTGCCGGATCGTTTAGTAGTTTCTCTGCTGAATCAATTAAAACAACTGAGCCAAGATTTAAAACGATTCCTTGATCAGCGATCTTTAATGCTCCCATGGCATTTTGCTCAACCAAAACTACGGTTAAGTTCATGCTCTTAACAAATGACTTAATGGTTTGAAAAATTTGTTCCACAATTAATGGCGCCAAGCCAAGGGAGGGTTCATCTAATAGCAACAGCTTTGGTCTAGCAATTAGCGCTCTACCAATTGCCAACATCTGACGCTCACCACCTGAAAGTGATCCAGCAGATTGAGACATGCGCTGACCTAAAATTGGAAAGAGCTCAACTATCTCATTGGTTGCTGCTTTTACATCTTTCTTATCTTTACGCCAAAGTCCAGTTAAAGCTAGGTTATCTTTTACACTCAACTCAGCAATTACAGATTTACCATCAGATACATGCATGATTCCAGAACGTGCTAAATCCTCAGCCCGCTTTCCAAGTATTGGGGAGTCATTCCAAGTAGCACCTCCTGAAGATGCTTCCTTTAAGCCAGATAATGTTCTAAGTAGAGTGGTCTTTCCCGCACCATTTGCACCGATCACAGCTGCTAATTGACCTTGTGGAACCTTAAAGGAGACATTATTTACTGCGCGGATTGCGCCATGATCAATTGTTAAACCTTCAACGATGAGGCTCAATTGTTCACCCCCAAATACGCTTCCACCACAGCAGGATCTCGCCTTACCTTCTCAACATCTCCAGATGAAATAACCTCACCAAAGTTAAGTACATAGAGTCGATTACAAACTGACATAACCACATCCATATGGTGCTCTACTAAAATCACCGAACATTGAGTGGCTAAATTATGAATTAGTGAGTTCATCCACTCAATATCTTGAGCGCCAAGACCACCAGCTGGTTCATCTAACAGCAAAATCTTTGGCTCTGAAACTAATGCTCTAGCAATGGCAACTCGTTTAGTAACTGGGTAAGGAAGTGAATCCGCTCTTTGTTCTGCAATCCCTGATGCGTATACCCGCTCTAGGGCTGTCATTGCCCGCTGCTTCAGTTTTACCTCGTCATTTTTGCTCAGACCTAGTGCGCCAGAGATTAAGCCACTTCTTGAACTCTTGGTGTCACCAATCATTACATTCTCCAGCACGCTTAGCTCTGGAAAAAGACCAACACCTTGCAAGGTTCGTGAGATTCCTAAATTAATTAATTGATGTG
>WLEM01000101.1 GCA_009704285.1 Actinomycetota bacterium | reverse complement strand
TTTGCTCGAGTAACACTAGGAAGTAACAACATTGATTTCCGCGCACGTCTTCACACATCGGAGGAGTTAGATTTCTTAGCATCCGTTCCGACCTCAGCAACATATATAGATATTGATAAAGCAGATCATGTAGTTCTGATTAATTTCGAGCCAGAAGATGAGTCACCAATTGTCTTCTTGAGAATTTACAAACAAGTTCATAAGCGGTCGATCAAAGTAAGCAGCATTGCTGCCTTTGCTAGCCGCGGTAGTGAAAAGTTAAATGCAAATTTAATCAAAACTGCAGCCGGTGATGAAGTCTCTGCGATTAACTCGATCACAGGATTAACAGGTAAATCAGTGGTGTTAGTTGGCGAGAGAGCAGTAGAGACCCCAGGGGCTTTGTCTGCAGTAGCAAAACTAATCAGTAGCAGTGGCGCCAAATTAGGTTGGATTCCGCGACGATCTGGTGAAGTGGGTGCGATAGCAGCGGGCGCACTTCCAAATTTATTACCAGGAAAACGTCCAGTAAGTGATGCCTCAGCCAGAGTAGATATTTCTACAGCTTGGGCTGTTGATTCTTTGCCAACAACTCCAGGCATGGACACTCAAGAAATGATTAATTCAGATCTGCAAGCTTTAGTAATTGGTGGAGTTGATCCAATGGATATCTCTGCAGATGCCAAAGTTAAGCTGGCTAAAAAGTTTATAGTCTCACTTGAAATTCGCCAGAGTGATATCACCGAGCATGCATCGGTGGTCTTACCGGTGGCAGCTGTTGTGGAAAAGAGTGGATCTTTTATGGACTGGCAAGGCAAAGTGCGAAAGTTTGAAGCTGCAGTGGAACAATCATTAAATCGTAGTGATGTCAGAATTCTTTCAATCTTGGCCGATGAGATTGGCAAGCCAATCAATTTGCCAACAGTGAAAGCTGCTAGAGCAGAGATGGAATCACTAGGTGCATGGGATGGCGCTCGATCAACAATGAAATCAGTAACCGCCAGTGCAAACACATCTGTCAGTGGTGATGAGGCAATTCTTACCTCATGGCGAAACTTGCTCGATAAAGGATCCTTACAAGATGGTGAAGAAAATCTGGCAGGCACAGCACGTGCATCTGTTGCAGTTATTAGTAAATCTCGGGCAAGTAATCTAGGCGTGAAAGAGAATGACTTAATTAGGGTGTCAAACAACTACGGCGCAGTCACGCTGCCTTGTGTAATTGCAGATATTGATGATTCCTCCGTATGGTTACCACGTAACTCAAGCAATAGCCAGTTGATAAGAAACCTCGGTGTGGTCGGCAACTCAGTAGTAAAGGTGGCTAAAGCATGACAAATGCAGAATTAATTAGCCAAGATCCAGGTTGGGTTATTGCCTTAAAAGGTTTAATAGTTTTTGCAGTGTGCGTTTTCCTAACGATTATGTCGGTTTGGGGAGAACGAAGAATTGTTGCCAGAATGCAACAACGAAGTGGACCAAATAGAGTTGGAAAGTTTGGTTTATTACAAGCACTAGTTGATGGCGTGAAACTGGCATTAAAAGAGGATTTAATTCCAAAAGCAGCAGATCGGATTGTTTTTGTAATTGCACCAATCATTAGCACTACTGCATGTTTTATGGCATTTGCAGTAATTCCTATGACTGGTCCAGTAAATTTCTTTGGCCAACAAACTGCAATGCAGTTAACTGATCTTTCAGTAGGCGTTCTTTATGTTTTAGCGATCGCATCTGTTGGTGTTTATGGCATTGTGCTTGCAGGCTGGTCCTCTGGATCTACTTACCCACTTTTAGGCGGACTTCGTTCATCAGCTCAAGTAATTTCCTATGAAGTTGCAATGGGATTATCACTCGTTGCAGTATTTATTTATGCCGGCTCAATGTCGACTTCAGAAATTGTCGCAGCTCAAGATCAATGGTGGTATGCCGTAGTACTTTTCCCATCTTTTGTAATTTACTCAATTTCTATGGTTGGTGAAACAAATCGTGCACCATTTGACTTAGCAGAGGCTGAAGGAGAGTTAGTCGGTGGTTTCCATACCGAGTATTCATCCCTTAAATTCGCACTATTTTTCTTGTCAGAGTATGTAAACATTATTGCTGTCTCTGCTTTGGCAACCACACTGTTTTTAGGTGGGTATCGAGCACTTCCGGGTCTTGGCTTTACCGAGCAATGGTTGGGTGGTTGGTTCACATTAGTTTGGTTCTTTATTAAGGTTTTAGCATTTTTCTTCATATTTGTTTGGTTACGCGGCACTTTACCAAGATTGCGTTATGACCAGTTCATGAAGTTTGGTTGGAAAGTTTTAATTCCATTCTCACTGGCATGGATTTTAGTTGTTGCTACTTTGCGGGTGCTGTCACAGGAGAATGCACCGCAAGCGGTAATTTTTGCCTTTGTCTTCACAGTTGCACTTTTGTATTTGGCTGGCACATCTTTGTATGAAAGGCAGAAAGTTAAAATCTCTACAGCAGCAAAGATAGTTGACTCAACCGAACCTAGTTTTCCGGTCCCTGCAATCCCTACCTCGAGAGTGGAGCAATTAAATGGCTGATGAATTATTGCCTCGCAATGAAGAGTTTGGATTAGCTAAATCTGATCAAGCAAAAGCACCAATCACCGATCATGAGAGCGCAAGCTTTGGTAAGCAACTTCTTGGATTCTGGGTGACATTTAGAACAATGTTTAAGAAAGTTAACACAGTTCAATACCCAGAGGTTAAGGAACCAACTGCTGAGAGATTTCATGGCCGCCATCAGCTGAATAGACATCCGGATGGACTTGAAAAATGCATTGGTTGTGAATTATGTGCATGGGCATGTCCGGCAGATGCTATTTATGTCGAGGGTGCAGATAATAAAGAGGGCGAACAATTTTCACCGGGTGAGCGATATGGCAAGGTTTATCAAATTAATTATTTAAGGTGTATTTTCTGTGGGCTGTGTATCGAAGCATGTCCAACAAGAGCGCTAACTATGACAAATGAGTATGAGCTAGCCGATAGCACTAGAGGAAAATTAATTTTTGAAAAAGATGATCTACTAGGTCCACTTCGTGCCGGTATGGTCCCGCCACCGCATCCAATGTACCCAAACACCGATGATGGAAATTATTATCGTGGTGAAGTTACTGGCTCTCATCCATCTCAAGGCGCAGCAATTGATGATTAATTTTGCATTAGATGTTGGTACGACAGCCACACCAGAGTCGTATCTATTTTATTTCCTTGCTCCATTATCGGTATTGGCAGCACTGGGAATGCTTTTAGTGAAAAAAGCTGTTCATTCTGCATTGCTACTTGCTTGGGTCATGATTTCGTTGGCAATTTTTTACATTGCGCAAGAGGCACTCTTCTTGGGTATTGTTCAAATTGTTGTATATACCGGTGCAGTGATGATGCTGTTCTTGTTTATTTTAATGCTCGTAGGTGTTGATACTTCAGATTCGTTAGAAGAAAACATCCCAGGACTTG
>WLEM01000100.1 GCA_009704285.1 Actinomycetota bacterium | reverse complement strand
CTGCTACGTGAGCTTGAGCATTCTTTGCACACTGTGCATCATCCCATGATCCCTTTGCAGCAGTTGAATTGTCATACTCGCGGAATCCAACAGAGAATTCGCCAGCTGTGTTATCCATTTGCTTTAGCAATAATTTAATTGCGTTGTTTGTTGACTTACTCTGATCTGCAGATCCACCTTGTAGTGGAAGATCTGATGCAATGTAAAGATCAGATGAAGATGAGGAGCATGATGTCAAAACTAAGCTGACAGAAGCAGCAAGTGCGACAACGGCTACCTTTAAACGATTCTTTTTCATCAAGGGTTAAGCCTTTCCTAATTGATCGACATAGCGGACCTGTGCCCGCCAAGCAGTGGAGATAGCGTAGAGGTAAGGGTGAAAATTGCCTAGCCGAGGATTGATCGATCTAAGCGTGAACTATTCAAAATACCGCCATATTTGCCCAGATATCCAAAGATTACAAGATTGTTATTCACAAATACCCAGTAGTAATTACCTATACCCATCTACACAGGCAGATCTGACCTACTGGCGTTGATTGGAGCCAATTCTGCCAAAGTAAACCAATGCCAACATTGCACAAGATGCAATTACTAATGCAACTGTTATTGAGGTTAATTCCACAACCCAAGCAAGTACAACTCTTGAGATAAACATAATTACAGTGTTGATAAAACTTAATTGCGCAACTGCAATAGCGTTTTTGCCATTTGATAATCGACCAGCGATTGAGAAAAATATCGGAGCAAGTGCTGAACAACCAAGACCTGCTAAAAAGAATCCAAGAAAAGCTAATGCAAATGCAAGATTTTTATAATCATCTACTACCAACAATGATGAAGATGCCATTGCAGTAAAACCAATACCACCAATTAATCCTCCCGTTTTAATCCAAAACTGTTCACTTT
This sequence comes from Actinomycetota bacterium, assembly GCA_009704285.1. The sequence continues at coordinate 2,608 of WLEM01000100.1, read as the reverse complement.
GATGGTTAAGCGCCCAACCAATTGAGTATCTGCCAACAATTAGACCTATCAGACAGGTTAGGTAACAGAGTGTGGCAACGGAGCTACTCATTCCCAACTCCTCTTTACCAAACAAAGTTGCCCAATCTGCGATTGTGAACTCTAAAACTGTTGCACAGAAAAAACCCAGACTTAAAAACCAATTGATCTTAAATTTAAATTGCTTCAAAGAGGTGGCTTGATAATCATCATCACTAGTTGGATTATCTGGAAAAGTGGGTGCTAACTTGTTGATACAAAATTGAGTCAAGAGCCAGACAACAAACATCAAGATTGTAATGTGGGAGGAGATTGAAACTGAGTTTGAAATTAAAAAAGCAATTGCCGAGGTACTCATCGCACCAACCGCCCAAGCACCATGAAGTTTAGGAACAATTACCGCCCCCACCTCATCTTGGCGGTGTAGTGAGTGGCCACTAGTTGCAATGTGATAAATCGAAACTGAGGCGCCAGCTAAAATATTTAAGATCAAGAAAAGAATTGGTGAGCTGGTGTTAACCAATCCGGTATAAACAATTGCCACTGCAGTTGAACCAATTTGCAGCGAGCGCTTAGCACCAATCCTGTGCACAATCTGCCCACCGATCAACAACATAATAATTGATCCAATTGAGGCACTGCCTAACAAGGTGCCAAAGGTTCCATTGTTGATATCTAAGTTAGCTTTTAAATCTGGTGTTCTAGGAGCTAGGGACATAATTGCAATGCCAAATAGGAAGAAGATTAAACTTAAATATCTCTGCTCACTTTTACTATAAGTTGCCTTATTAAAACTTTTCAAAATAGCGCACTTGCCAATTGGCTTCTTGCCTTAACCAGCCTTGGATCAGCTGGGTCGACTAGATTAAATAGGGAGATCAGGTGAGCCTTAGCCTTATCCCGATCATCACCTGTAAAACTTTTAATCACCTTAATTAATCGATCAAAGGAAGCCTCATAATTACCAGTTGCAATCTCAATATCAGCACACATTAACTGACTAGTTAGATCATTATCTTTCGCATTTTTTAAAGTTAAGACTGGATCTAATCCATCGATGCGCAGCATTAAATTAACCTGCGCTAAGCCAACAACTGCTACCTGCTCATTTGGCTTTCGCTTAAGCCATGCTTCATAGGAAAGCTTGGCCGCTTTGTAATCACCTTTTTCCATTGCCGCATATGCCGCCTGCTCCTCTGGCTCCATTGGCATCTCAGTTGGCCCATCAGGGGCGCTGCCAATACCTTTTTGAGAGGCAAGCTCTAATAACTTATTTATTACCAATCTAAGTTGATCAGCAGGTGGGACTGATTCAAATAGTGGCAGAAGCTGTTCACCAATAATTGCAATTGCAACTGGCACTGACTTTATTTGCAACGCTTGGGCAACCTGTGGTTGGGCATCAACATCTACTACCCCAAGTAGCCAGCTGTTTTTATCTGCTATCTCAAGCTTTCCTAGCCTTTCTAAAATCTCCTTTGCCTGCGCGCTCCTGGCAGACCAGGCGAGCAAAATAACCACACACTCTTTTGATTTAGCAACAAAATCAGATACTAAGTTCTCCTGCGTAACCGCCTTGCCATGGGTTGGTGTGACCACCTCACCAGTTGGCTTCTTTAAGGTGGATAGATCAAAGGCGTTGCCAAAGTTGGCACTACCCATCCCGGGAATTGGTTTATTACTACTCACTTTTTAATCACAACCCCTGAATCCATTCGGTATGGCAAGACCTTTTCAATGTAATCTGCAGTGGCAAAATCTAGCCCAACATCTCTGCCTAATTTCTCACCTAGATACCATCTATTCTCTAATACCTCATGAAATAGTTGTGCTGGCTCAACTCTGCCCTTTAACTCCTCTGGCACTTGATTAACCACTCGCTTAAAAACATCAGCTAGCCACTGCTTAACTACAACTGCATGTGGTGTTGCCGGGGCAAACTCCCGCGCCTTATAACGATCATAGGATGCCAGTAATCGCTTTGCTTGAAGCTCTTCTGCCTGTAATCCCATTAACTCCGCTAATCGATTTGCATGGTAGCGGGCGGCTACTAACTTTGGTTGAAACTTAATACTTCCCTTATCCCCAGCTGTTGTTACCTCAACCTCTTCGACTGCAAAGCCAAGATCTTGCAAGCTTCGCATGGCCCGTTCCACCGCTTGGCGATCTGAGGCATCTAATATCTGCGGCTCCTTTAACATCTTCCATAATCTTCGATACCTTCTTATTACTCCATCTGCTGCTCTTACTGGATTTATCTCCTTTGATAAGACACCGGCGAGCGCTAAATCTTCTAACTCAGCTGCTACATTAAATTGAGCAAGCTCTAAATCATGCTCACGTTGACCATCACTTAAGGTTTTTTGAAACTCACCAGTCTCAGCATCTACTAAGTAGGCAGCAAAATCATTGGCATCTCTTCTAAATAAGGTATTTGAAAGTGAGCAATCGCCCCACCAAAATCCAAGTAGATGCAGTCGAACCAATAAAAGTGCCAAGGCGTTCGCCATCAGGGTGATCTCTTGCGCCGTCACATCTTTGCCGCTGAGTAGAACTCGATACGGAAGTGAGAATGGTAGAAAACGAGTAG
>WLEM01000010.1 GCA_009704285.1 Actinomycetota bacterium | reverse complement strand
GATGATGTTCAAAATGTATATGGAAATTTTGATGTTTCAGATGAAGTGATGGCGAGCCTGAGTTCCTAAAGAAAATCAGCTTATTACTCTTGTCCAATGCGAGTATTGGCAATAGACCCTGGTTTAACCCGTTGTGGAATTGGTGTTGTAGATTCTGCTGGACCTCAATCTCTTGAAATGATATCTGTTGGCGTAGTTAAAACTGATATTGATGCAGCTCTGGAATTTAGACTATTAGAGTTGGAAAAGGAAATCTCCATTTGGATTGGAAATTTCAAGCCTGATGTTATTGCAGTTGAACGAGTTTTCTCTCATCTAAATGTTAAGACCGCCATGGCGACGGCGCAGGCTGCCGGAGTAGTACTTTTGCTAGCAGTTAAGGCTGGTATTCCGGTTGTCATGCACACCCCTAGTGAAGTTAAGGCAGCGGTGACAGGATCTGGTCGAGCAGATAAAAAACAGGTAGCGCAGATGGTTAAACGATTACTCAAGCTTAAGGAAATTCCAAAACCAGTAGACAGTACTGATGCTTTAGCCCTTGCTATCTGCCATCATTGGCGGGGAGTTGGTAATGCCCGATTAGCAACCGCAAAGAAAAAGGCAGTTAAAAAGCGATGATCAGCTCGATAAGTGGAAGTGTTAAGTCAACCTCTATCAACTCACTGGTGGTGGAAGTGGGCGGAGTCGGATTGCTATTGCAGGTGCCAATTCGAATTGCTGCAAAGATTCAAGTTGGAGAAAAAGTAAGTCTTCATACTTATTTAATTGTTCGAGAAGATGCATTGACTTTGTATGGCTTCACCGAGATTGTTGATCGTGATTTTTTTGAGTTGCTGTTATCAGTCACTGGTATTGGGCCTAAGGTAGCCCAATCGATTTTGGCAAATAGCGATGCAGCCTCAATTGCTAGTGCGATAATTTCGGCAAATCTTAAGTTTTTAGAGGCAGTACCAGGATTAGGTAAAAAAGGTGCACAGCGCTTAGTTCTTGAGTTGAAAGATAAGGCTGCAGCATTTGCTAGTGGAAAAAGTGGATCTGATTTAACAATTTCCAACCAAGTTGAAAATGCTTTACAGGGCTTGGGATATTCAAATAAAGAAGCTATCGCCATGTTAAATCAAGTTATGAAGGATGAAAAAATTGAAGGGCTTTCGGTTGGGCAAGTATTGAAGTTAGCACTTAAAACCGGCGGGAAATAGAGATGAGTGATCGAGTAATCGATAATGGCGCAGATGATGCTGAACGAGTTGCCGAACTTGCCCTTCGCCCAAAAAGTTTAACTGAATTTGTTGGACAACTTAGAGTTCGAGATCAATTAGATTTGCTGCTTTCAGCGGCTAAACAGCGCAAATCAACCGCTGATCACATTCTTTTTTCTGGCCCACCGGGCTTAGGTAAGACAACTCTGGCAATGATTGTTGCCACCGAAATGGATAGTCCAATCCGTATTACCTCTGGACCTGCGATTCAGCATGCAGGAGATCTTGCTTCCATACTCTCATCTTTAGTTGAAGGTGAAATCCTATTTCTTGATGAAATCCATCGGATGTCTAGACCAGCTGAAGAGATGCTGTATTTAGCAATGGAGGATTTTCGAGTTGATGTAATTGTTGGTAAGGGTGCTGGTGCAACATCAATTCCACTAGAGCTGCCACATTTCACCCTTGTTGGCGCAACCACGCGTGCTGGTTTATTACCCAGTCCATTGCGGGATCGATTTGGGTTCACGGCTCAATTAGATTTTTACGAAGCTGATGAATTATCACAAATTATTAAGCGAAGTGCAGATCTTCTTGAAATCAATATTGACACCACTGCCGTTGTAGAAATAGCTTCTCGTTCCAGAGGAACGCCTAGAGTGGCTAATAGACTCCTTCGCAGAGTACGAGATTACGCGCAAGTAAATAATGAAAAACTAGTGAAACTAGAGCATGCAAAATCTGCTCTTGAAATATATGAGGTTGATCAAATTGGATTAGATCGTCTAGACAAATCAGTACTTACGGCATTAATTAAAAACTTTAATGGTGGACCGGTTGGAGTCTCAACCCTGGCTATGGCAGTCGGTGAGGAGATTGAAACTATTGAATCCTTAGCTGAACCTTTCTTGGTTCGAATGGGATTTCTAGCTAGAACACCAAGAGGACGTATTGCCACAGCTGCTGGGTGGTCTCATCTTGGATTAAAGCCACCGCTGTCTGCGCAAATTGGAACTGATGCAACTCTGTTTGATCAAGACCCAGATATTGCTCAGTAACCTAATTTTTTCGCCTATTTTGGCTAACTTATTGCTTGATTTCTCAATAATCTCCCCTCAGCCTAGAATTGGCCCTCATGTCTGCTAATAAAGTTGCAAATACCCAAGCCCGAGCAGTTAGAACTATCTCGATCCTTCTGCTATCGGTTTTGGCTTTGACTGGACTTTCCTTTGTTATTGGTGCAACCTCATTCAAACTTGGTTTGGATTTGCAAGGTGGTACCAGCGTTACATTGCAACCAAGAATTGAAGATGGTGAGACTGGCCGTGTAACTGCCGAAGCAATCGATCAAGCAGTTGAAATTATTCGCCAACGTGTTAACTCTCTAGGAGTAGCAGAATCTGAAGTATCAGCACAAGGAACCGGTATTAACCGACAAATTGTTATTCAAGTGCCTGGTGAAACTGGTCGAAGAATTGTTGATTTAGTTGGCCAAACCGCTGAACTGAGATTTCGTCCAGTGTTGGCAGAGGGTGCTGCAAATGCAACTTCGACAAGTACCGATACGGCAACTGCAATATTGCCACCAGGTGTAACACCAGAGATAAATGCGCAGTATGCAGCGCTAGATTGCACCTTGCCGCAGAATCGTCAAGGCGGAAGTAGTGGAAATGAAGCAGCCACAATCGTAAGTTGCGATCGAGGGGGTTTTAACAAATACATTTTAGCTCCAGCTGAAGTTTTAGGTCGCCAAGTCACGCAAGCATCAGCACTGTTGGATCCACAAGGTGCCTCTGGTTGGTATGTAACTTTGGAGTTCGATAGCGAAGGCGCCTCAAAATTCGGTGCCATGACAACTCGCTTAACCTCGTTACCTTCACCTCAGAATCAAGCTGCAATAGTTTTAGATGGATTGGTTTATTCGGCACCTAGAATTAACGAACCAATTAATACTGGTAACGCACAGATCACTGGAAACTTCACTCAATTAGAATCACAAGATCTTGCAAATGTATTGAAATACGGTGCATTGCCACTGACTTTTGATCGTGGCGAGGTACAGCAGGTATCTCCATCACTAGGAGCTGATCAATTACGCGGCGGGTTAATTGCTGGAATTTTAGGTTTAGGACTAGTGGTTATTTATTCAATGCTTTACTACCGAGGTTTAGGAATAGTTTCAGTCAGCTCACTTGCTGTTGCAGCCATAATGTCACTTCTTTCCTTCATACTTCTTGGCGAGTTAATTGATTTCACTCTTACTTTGGCTGGTATCGCCGGAGCGATTGTTGCGATTGGAATTACAGCCGACTCATTTATTGTTTACTTTGAGCGTGTCAGGGATGAGATACGTGAAGGCAAATCAGTTAAGTCAGCAGTTGAAACCGGTTGGGTGCGTGCCCGTCGAACAATCATTGCAGCAGACGTGGTCTCGATGCTGGCTGCCATCATGCTCTACATATTTGCAGTTGGTGGAGTTCGTGGATTTGCGTTTACCTTGGGACTCACAACGATAATCGATTTAATCGTTGTCTTCTTGTTCACCAAACCGTTAATGACTATTTTGGCTAAATTATCCTTCTTCAGTAACGGCCATCCATGGTCGGGCTTTTCAACAAAATCAATTGGAATCGCGCAGAAGAATCCACAAAAGACCGAGGAGGTATCTAATGTCTAAGCTCTCAGGACTTGGTGGAAGACTCTATCGAGGTGAAACCTCTATAGATTTTGTTGGCAAGCGAAAGATTTGGTACTCATTTTCTGGACTTTTGATCTTGGCCTCTGCAATCACATTGTTTACCCAAGGATTGCATCTTGGGATCGAGTTCAAGGGCGGATCCTCATTCACCGTAACAACACCAAATGCCTCAATAGATATTGCCAAGCAGTCACTTACTGAATCAAATATTACGACTCAAAACATTATTCAAAAAGTTGGCAATGATAAAGTTCGAATTCAAACAGATGCGTTGACATCTTTGGAGCAGAACACATTAGAGGCGACTTTAGCTAAGAATTTTAATGTCAGTATCGAATCAATCGATTCGCAAATAATTGGACCTTCGTGGGGCGAGGAGATCACTCGTAAGGCGCTTTATGGATTATTTGGGTTTTTGTTGGTGGTAATGCTTTATCTTGCTATGACTTTTGAGGCAAAAATGGCAATCTCTGCGATTATTGCCGTTGTTCATGATGTTGTGATTACAGTTGGTATCTACGCATTAGTTGGATTTGAGGTTACGCCGGCCACCATTATTGGATTCTTAACCATTCTGGGTTACTCCTTGTATGACACGGTTGTGGTATTTGATAAAGTTCGAGAGAACACTAAGGGCATTGCTGCCAGTGGTAGAACAACCTATTCAAAGGCGGCAAACCTGGCTGTCAATCAAACCATCGTTCGCTCATTTAATACTTCCTTGGTGGCACTTTTGCCTGTTGGATCAATTCTGTTTGTTGGAGCAGGTTTATTAGGTGCTGGTACCTTGAAGGATCTATCCCTAGCTTTGTTTATTGGATTGATTACGGGCACTTATTCATCAATTTGCATTGCAACACCATTTTTGGCTGGTCTTCGTGAGAGAGAGCCTGCAATGCAGGCTTTAGCAAAGCGAGTGGGAACTAGAGTCGAAAAAGTTTCAACACCTTCCAGTTCAGTTGTTGTTGAGCCTAAATCAGATCGTGGTCCTCGTAATCAACCTAAACGCAATCGCCGCCGCTAATTTAATTGAACTAACAAAGACAGCCAAAGCGCTATGACAACCATCGAATTGTTAAAGCCGCTTTCAGATGGCCTAGCTCGTTCTCATCCTGGATTTTCAAGTGCAGATCTTGAGCGAGCATTTCATGCGGCTGATAGGGCACATAATGGCCAATTACGAAAATCTGGGGAACCATACATAACCCACCCTGTTGCAGTGGCTCAGATCCTTATTGAACTTGGCATGGATTTACCAACAGTGATGGCCGCTCTTTTGCATGACACAGTGGAAGACACCTCTTATTCAATCGATCATATTAAAAGTGAATTTGGTGATGAGGTAACCGCATTAGTTGATGGTGTAACCAAGCTAGACAAACTCACTTATGGACCAACTGCTGAGGCGGAAACACTTCGCAAGATGGTTGTGGCAATGTCACGCGATATTCGAGTTTTAGTGATCAAACTTGCTGACCGACTACATAATGCAAGAACTTGGGAATTTATCGCCAAAGAAACTGCCGAAAGAAAAGCTCGGGAAACTCTTGATATTTACGCGCCACTTGCGCACCGTTTAGGAATGAACGCCATCAAATGGGAGTTAGAAGATTTATCATTTAAAACTCTTGAACCCAAAAAATATGAGGAGATTGAGAGATTAGTTACTGAAAGATCACCAACTCGAGATTTGCTAACTAAAGAGGTAGCAAACGCGATCGATGCGGATCTACAAAATGAGAAAATTAATGCAAATGTTAGTGGCCGACAAAAACACTTTTATAGTGTTTATCAAAAGATGGTTGTGCGTGGTCGAGAATTTAACGATATATATGATCTAGTTGGAATAAGAATCCTGGTTGATTCAGTTAGAGATTGCTATGGAGCGCTAGGTGCGATTCACGCCAGGTGGAGTCCTGTTCCTGGCAGATTTAAAGACTATATAGCTATGCCTAAGTTCAATCTATATCAATCTCTACACACCACTGTGATTGGGCCTAATGGTAAAGCGGTTGAAATACAGATAAGAACCTTTGATATGCACGCCAGAGCAGAGTATGGAATTGCGGCCCACTGGAAATATAAATCTAAAGGCATTGATCAGCAAAGAAATCCAGAAGTTCTGTGGTTGAAGCAACTACACGAATGGCAACAAGAAAGTGAGGATGTAAGTGATTTTCTTGAAACCCTTCGATATGACTTGCGAACTCCAGAGGTTTTTGTCTTCACGCCAAAAGGCAGCGTGATTGCACTTCCTTCCGGTTCAACGCCTGTTGACTTTGCTTATGCGGTACACACCGAAGTGGGTAGCCGGTGTATCGGTGCAAAAGTTAATGGAAAATTAGTACCTCTTGAGTCGCACCTAGTAAATGGTGATGTGGTCGAGATAGTTACTAACAAAAATCCCAACGCAGCTCCTAGTCATGATTGGTTGAATTTTGTAACCTCATCACGTGCTCGATCAAAGATTAAAGCTTGGTTCTCAAAAGAGCGCAAGGAAGAGGCTATTGAAGCAGGACAGGAATCAATTGCTCGCCAGATGCGAAAAGCTGGCTTACCAATTCAAAAAATTCTTGGTGGCCAGGCGCTGTTAGAGCTTGCGCATGATTTGAAATTTGAAGACATCGAATCGTTGTATGAAGCGGTTGGTAACGGGCATATTTCAGCTCATTCGGTGATTGAAAAGTTGATTGTCTTACTTGGTACAAATGAGAGTCATCCGGAGAGTAATCTCGCTCCACTAGTAGCACCGGTAAAAAGATCCCGAAAGAGTGTTACTGGAATTGATGTTGAGGGCTCGGCTGATGTGTTGGTCAAACTAGCCAAGTGTTGTGCCCCAGTTCCTGGTGATCAAATTACAGGATTTATCACAAGGGGGAGCGGAGTTTCAGTCCATCGCAGCGATTGTATAAACATGAATGATCTACAAACCCATCAAGGTGATCGAATGATTGGAGTTAAATGGAACCTATCGGCAAAAAGTACATTTTTAGTAAACATTCAAGTTGAGGCGTTAGATCGCGCACGTTTGCTTTCCGATGTGACTAAAGCATTATCTGACCAGCATGTGAATATTTTGAGTGCTTCAGTAGTTACGCATAAAGATCAGACTGCAATCTCCAAGTTCACCTTTGAAATGGCTGATGCATCACATTTAGATGCTGTGCTTAATTCAGTTAGGGGCATTGAAGGCGTTTATGATGTTAATCGAGTGTTTAACAATTAATTTGTAAACTCAGTTAAGCCTTTTTCTGCCTGTTCAAGCCAAACTCTGCGAGCAGCTGCAGCCTCTCTGGCCACCATTGCCTTTACAGTTTGACCAGCAGCCTCTGCCTTTGCTGCTTGCTTTTCATAGTTTTCAATGGCCTCGGCCAAACCTTGTACAACTTTGTTGGCTTGCGCCTTCGCTGTTGGATCGCTCTTGCGCTGGAAATTGCGCTCCAATTCATGAATTTCATCTTCAACTTTTTTGATCCTGGCATCAAAACTAGCGCGCTTTTTGCGATCAGTCATTCCAATTTTTTGCCATTTACCCATCAGATCATAAAACTTTTTCTTGGCACTCTTGAAATCTGTTATCGGTAATAACGCTTCAAACTCAGAAATCATTGCTTCGCGTTTTAAGAGATTTTCTGACATGGAGCTTTTTCGCTTATCCATATCTGCATTTTTGGCGGCGAAGAAGGTATCTTGTGCTGCTTTGAATCTACTCCACAGCGCCGCATCAGTTGATTTTTTGCCTCTTCCTGAGGCTTTCCACTGGTCCATTAAAGATTTGAATTGCTTGGCTGTATTTAGCCAATCTTTTGAGTTTGCAAGTGCTTCACCCTGTTGCACGATCATCTCTTTTGTTGATGCAACTTTCTTATGCTCGCTTGCAAGATTGGCGAAGTGAGTGCGACGACGCTTATCAAATTTATTACGAGATGAAGAAAACCTCTTCCACAATTGGGCATCAACTTTCTTGTCTAGCCGTGGGGCTTTTTTCCACTCTTCAAGCAAAACCTTTAGTCTTGCGGTAGTTACCTTCCAGGCAACTGACTCAACCAGGTTTTCAGCTTCGACCACAATTTTTTCTTTTATTGCAGTCGCTTCAGCTTTACGAGCCTCTCGCTCTGCTGCTTGAGCGGCCTTACGTGCAACATAAGCACCTTCATGCTCAGTAATCAGCGAAGGTATCTTCTCCAGGGATTCAGCTAAGTTTGCTAAATCACCTACGCCATTCAAATCTGTAATCTGTGTCCGCAATTTACTAACAGCTTCGTGGGCATCGCTTGGAACCATTGCACCAGAGCGGATTCTGGCTGCTAGCAATGCAACTTCAGATGCGACCATTTCAAATTTCTTAACAAAGTAAGCAAGCGCCTCTTCTGGGCTTTTGCCTGGATAGGAACCAACGGCTCGATCACCACTTGGAGTTATTACATAAACAGTTCCGTCTTCGCCGACTCGGCCAAATTTTGCTGGATCACCAATAAGTGCTGATGCTGCCCCGGTGGACGAAAGGTTTGGTGTTGATGCATTTTCCATTCGGTTTACCTTTCGTTGCACGATTTCTGGTAACCAGATCTCGTTATGTGGGAGCGTGGCTTTCAATTTTGCATTTAGCATCACTGATTGCTGGGTTTGGTGCTGGCTAAAAGATAGCCTAAGCACCTTCTTTTAGGGAAATTTGAACTCAAAATGAGATTAGAAAGAGGGGTAACAATTGCTAATAGATCGGGTGATTGCTCCCTATTTTGAAACGAATTGTTGGATTCTGGCCTCAAAAATTGGTCAAGAGTGCATCATTGTCGATCCTGGCATGGCACGGCCAAACTTAGTTAACGAAATCGTAACCAAAGTATCGGAACATAACTTAAAACCTATCGCAGTGCTTATCACCCATGGTCATCTTGACCATATGTTCTCAGTACTGCCACTAACTGCTCAAATTCCGATGCGAACCTTTATTTCCGCAGCAGATCGATTTTTGCTTATCGATCCCATGGGAGCTCTTGATCGCAATGGGATTAGTCAGCAATTTCTTGATGCATTTGGTGTTGCAAAATTAAAAGAACCAGATGAAATTGTTGAATTGGGGGACTTTGAAACATTTGAATTAGCGGGCATGCAGGTCACATCAATATTTGCACCTGGTCACACCAAAGGTTCAGTGATCTTTACCGTTGATGACCAACAGTTAATTTCAGGTGATGTTCTTTTTGCTGGAAGTATCGGTCGGACTGATTTACCTACTGGTTCAGCCAGCCAGATGAGAAATACCTTACGAGATCGAATTTTAACCCTGCCTGATGGCCTAAATGTCCTGCCTGGACATGGAGGGCAAACTACAATCGGCATTGAGCGCGTGAGAAATCCTTACTTGCAGAGTGATTTTCTAGATCAGAGTGGGCGGTGAGATTTTGAGTAAATTTCAAGCGCCTAAAGGAGTAAGTGAGTATGTTCCGCCAAACTCAAATCAATTTGAATACGTTAGAGATCAATTACTAAAAACCGCACGGCTTGCCGGTTATAACCTAATCGAGTTACCAGTTTTTGAAGATACGGAAGTTTTTACGCGTGGCGTAGGTGAATCAACCGATGTTGTTAGTAAAGAGATGTATACCTTCGAAGATCGTGGTGGTCGCTCAATCACTTTAAGACCCGAGGGAACCGCAGGAGTAATGCGTGCAGTAATTGAACACAATCTAGATAAGGGCCAGCTACCTGTAAAACTCTTTTATACCGGTCCCTTTTTTAGAGCCGAACGTCCGCAGGCAGGCAGATATCGACAGTTTTACCAAGTTGGAATTGAGGCAATTGGTTACAACGATCCAGAGATTGATGTAGAGGTTATTGCAGTGGCAGATACTGCATTCAAGGCATTGGGCTTGAAGAAATATACATTGAACATTACTTCTCTTGGAGATGCCATTAGTCGTGATGCCCATCGAAAAGATTTAGTTAAATTCATTTCTGGTTTAAAGCTTGATGAAGCAACTGTTGCAAGAGCAAAACTTAACCCTCTGAGACTTTTTGATGATAAAAGAGAAGAGGTCAAGTCAGCAATGGCCAAAGCGCCTTTGCTTCTAGATTATTTAAATAAAGAGAGTAAGCAGCACTTTGAAACAGTTCAGGGTTTATTGAAAAACATAGGTATTGGTTTTCAGATAAACCCAAGAATGGTTCGAGGTTTGGATTATTACACCGGTACTACTTTTGAGTTTGATCATGAAATGCTTGGCGCGCAATCTGGAATTGGTGGCGGTGGCCGGTATGACGGGTTGATGTCATCTTTAGGTGGGGCGGATGTGAGTGGTATTGGATTCGGTTTGGGAGTAGATCGGATACTAATGGCATGCCAGGCAGAGAACTCTTTGCCAGCGGTGATAAATCAGATGCAATTATTTGTTGCACCAATCACTGAAGCAGGGAAAGCTGCTGCTTTCAAGTTGATAGCGGAGTTACGTCAGGCTGGGATTACCTGCGATATGGCTTATGGAGATCGTGGGTTGAAGGGTGCTATGAAAGCTGCCGATAAAAGTGGTGCAAAATATGGCTTAGTGATTGGTGATGATGAATTGGCCACTGGTAATTGCCAATTGAAAATAATGAGCAGCGGTGAGTTGATATCCAGTAGCCTAGATGCTTCAGATCTAGTTAAAACGATTGGTAAATAGTAAATAATGTTGCGTACCCATGATGCAGGTTTATTAAATGAAAAATCAGTTGGTACTAATGTTGTTTTGGCTGGTTGGGTTGCTCGCCGCAGGGATCACGGCGGGGTTGCCTTTATTGATCTCAGAGACTCATCCGGTTCGGTACAGGTTGTGATAAATGATGAAAAGATCGCTGGAGAGCTACGTGCTGAGTGGTGTGTCCTAATCTC
>WLEM01000001.1 GCA_009704285.1 Actinomycetota bacterium | reverse complement strand
GGAATGTGGATATAAAAGGCAAGATTCACTTACTTCTTCTTTTCACTCGCTTTATCTGAATCAGTTGTCAGAGCTGCAATAAATGCCTCTTGTGGAACCTCAACTCGTCCAACCATCTTCATTCGCTTCTTACCTTCTTTTTGCTTTTCCAATAACTTACGTTTTCGAGTGATATCTCCACCATAACACTTAGCTAATACATCTTTTCGAATTGCTCTTATATTTTCTCGAGCAATTATCTTGGCGCCAATAGCCGCTTGAATTGGAACCTCAAATTGTTGACGTGGGATTAATTCCCTCAACTTTTCTGTCATCTTTACACCATATGCATAAGCCTTATCTCTATGAACTATTTGACTAAAGGCATCAACTTTTTCACCTTGTAACAAGATATCAACTTTGACTAAATCACCAGGCTCTTCACCAATTGGTTCATAATCAAGTGAGGCATAACCACGAGTCCTGGATTTAAGTTGATCAAAGAAATCAAAGACAATTTCGGCAAGCGGTAACGTATATCGAATTTCGACTCGATCTTCAGATAGATAATCCATTCCCTTTTGCACGCCTCTTCGTTGTTGGCAAAGCTCCATAATGGTTCCGATAAATTCACTAGGTGCCAAAATTGTTGCTTTAACAATTGGCTCCTTTACCTCAAATATTTTTCCTTCCGGATACTCAGATGGATTAGTAACCACTAGATCCTTACCATCCTCTAACGTAACGTTATAAACCACGCTTGGCGCAGTTGAAATAAGGGTAAGGCCTGCTTCGCGCTCTAATCTCTCTCTCACAATCTCCATATGTAATAGTCCTAAGAAACCACAGCGAAAACCAAAACCTAAAGCTGCAGAGGATTCTGGTTCGAAAACTAATGCTGCATCATTTAGTTGCAACTTATCTAATGCCTCGCGCAACATCGGATACTCAGCACCATCTAATGGAAATAGCCCAGAGAAAACCATCGGCTTTGGATCTTTATAGCCAGCAAGTGCCACCGTAGCTGGATTGTTGTAGGTAGTAACTGTGTCACCAACGCGAGACTGTCTAACATCTTTAACACCAGTAATTAAATAACCAACCTCCCCAACGCCTAATCCCTTACTTGCAATTGGTTCAGGTGAGATAACACCAACCTCTAACATTTCATGTCTGACACCAGTTGAGTACATTTGAATTTGATCACGAGGTGATAGATGTCCATCGACAACTCGGACATAGGTAACAACTCCACGATATGAGTCATAAACTGAATCAAAAATTAAGGCTCTAGTTGGCGCCTTAGGGTCACCAACTGGTGGTGGTAATTGTTTAACAATCTGATCTAGTAAAACCTCAACACCTTCGCCAGTTTTGCCAGAAACTCTAAGGCAATCCTCTGGCTTACAGCCAATCAAATTAGCCAACTCAATAGCAAATTTTTCAGGCTGTGCTGCTGGTAAATCAATTTTATTTAGTACGGGAATGATTGTTAAGTTGTTCTCCATAGCCAGGTAGAGATTGGCCAAGGTTTGTGCCTCAATTCCCTGCGCGCAATCCACCAACAAAATTGCACCCTCACAGGCAGCTAAAGATCGAGAAACTTCATAGGTGAAATCAACATGGCCTGGAGTGTCGATCATATTTAATATGTAATCCTGCCCATCAATTCCAGATCGCCAAGGCAACCTGACAGCTTGGCTTTTGATGGTAATTCCGCGCTCACGTTCAATATCCATTCGATCTAGATATTGTGCTCGCATATTTCTATCTTCAACTACACCAGTAATACCCAACATTCGATCAGCCAAGGTTGATTTACCATGATCAATATGAGCAATAATGCAGAAGTTCCTAATTTGTGCCGGGTTTGTGGCAGCAGGCTGCGGCGCTTTTGCAATCGAGATGGCAGGCATTTATGCCTTCGCAGTTTCTAGAAAATTAACGAACGCCAGCTTTATTAGCCAATTTGGCCATAGCTGACTTTTTATTAGCTGCGTTGTTGGCATGAATTACACCTTTAGAAACAGCCATATCTAATGAACGAGAAGCATCCTTAAATTCAGTTTTAATCTTTGCGGCATCTCCAGCAGTAATAGCATCACGGAATCTGCGGATCGCAGTACGAAGAGCTGAGCGATACGCCTTATTGCGATCTTGCGCTTTGTTATTAGTGCGAATTCGTTTGATCTGAGACTTAATATTTGCCACTAGAAATTACCTTTTCTCGTTGATTGACTTAAATTTCATTGAATTAAGAACGTAAGGGTATCAGCGCAGACCATTAGGCTCAAACTGAGCCTAGTTATCGAGATCCCCTAGCAGCGCAGACGGTCATAATCGCCCGCTCTAGGGCATAAATAGGATCTGCTGCAGCACCTTTGATATCGGCATCTGCTGCTGCAATAGCGATCACCGCTTTTGCCATTGCATTATCACTCCAGCCCACTAATTGCCTTCGAGCCTTATCAATTTGCCATGGCGCAATCGCCAAACTCTGAGCTAATTCAAAGGATTTAACAGATCTTGATGCACCAGAGACTTTAGCTAAGGTTCTAAATGAAGAGGCTAGTGCACTAACAATTAGAACTGGATCAGTTCCAGTTAATAAAGCATTTCTTAGATTTATTAAGGCAATTGGCGTATTACCCTCCAGGGCGGCATCTGCAACATCAAAGCCCGTACTTTCTACCCTTCCTAATTGATATGCCACAACATCTGCTTCATCAATTGTCTTCTGCAACACAACATCAGATGCCAATTGCGAGCAGGCAGCGCTTAATTCACGCAGATCACTGCCTAAGGAATCAAGTAATGCCTGCACCGCTTCGGTAGTAATTTTCCGATTCAGCCGCTTAAACTCTGACCGAATAAAATCAGATTTTTCACTCTCCTTCTTAATTGCCTCAGCCGCAATAATCTGAGCTCCTGCTTTTTTAACTTTATCAACCAGGGCTTTGCCTTTAACCCCACCCTTATGCCAGAGCAATAATGTGAGATTTTCATCTTGACTCTCCAAATAGGTACTTATCTCATCACTGCAATCACTATCTAAATCTTGTATCTCTTTTATGACCACAACTCTTTGATCACCAAATAATGATGGGGCCAAATTGTCGGTAATCACACCTATCTCAACCTCAGAGGCTAAAAGAGTTATCACCTGAGATTGTGATTTGGTAGCTAGGATTTGTGCAATTGCACGGTCAGCTAACAAGCTCTCACTGCCTTGAATTAAAACTAACCCCACCTTATTCGCCACCATTCTTTGCCGGTTACCCTGATCTTATTAGGTGAAGCAAGTGAAATCCCACCTGATTGATCTGTGCGTAAAACCTGAACTCCCCTTCCTTTCAACTCAGCAATAAATTGTTGATCTGGGTGTCCGTAGGAGTTTTGCTGGCCAACACTAATTACTGCAACCTTTGGTTTTAGCTTATCTAGCATTGGCAGGTACTGATATGCAGAGCCATGATGAGAAACTTTAAGTAGATCAACCTGAGATAAGTAGCCTGAGTTGGTGATTAACTCCTGGGCTGCTGGCTCAATATCACCGCCTGCAAAAACTGAGATTAATTCATTTTTAATTATCAGCGAAATGCTTGCGTTATTCACCACCGAGCCATCGCCAGGCAAGGTTGGCATCTGTCCTAGAACTAACTGCGGCCAAACCACCAAAATCTTGGTGGCAAACTGGGGCAAAAAATACTGCTCACCTTGTTGAACTACCTTCACATTTAATCCAGTAAGTTGCTGCATAGCTAATTGATATGAACCCTCTGGCTTTGCTAAGTTTGAAATCCAAACCTGGCCAATCTTTCTTTTATTTACTACTGCTGGTAAACCACCAACATGATCTGAGTGAAAGTGGGTCAAAACCAAAAGTGGAATTGATTTAATTCCAAGTTTAGATAAGCAGCTATCAATGCTTTCTGGCTCTGGGCCAACATCAACCACAATTGCACTACCGCTACCTAGGTTAAATACCAAGCCATCGCCTTGGCCAACATCGCAGTTGGCTACCTGCCAATTTCGCCCAGGCCAACCGAAATAGGTCAAACTCAATTGAATTACTACGAAAGCGATAACCAGATAAATTAATAACCGCTTACCTTTCCAAAATCCATAAGCCAAAGTTGCGAAGAGAAACATAAAGGTAATGCTGCGATTAAAAGCCACTACTGGAGTTGCTGACATGGCATTGCTAATAAAGACGATCCAATGAGCAAATGGTGTGGCAATCCCAATTAGTAGTGAGGACAGAAGTGGAATTACTGGCGCCAAAATAGCTGCTAGAAAGCCCAATACAGTGATGGGAGCAATAACGGGGGCAACTAAAATATTAGCTGGCACTGTAACTAATGAGAGTTGATTTGAAAGCAAGACAATAACTGGTAGACAAAAGATAGTTGCGCTAACTGGGATTGAAATAGCTTGAACAATCCAAGTATTTTTAATCTGCCTACTGAGCCGGCTTTCAATTTTCGGTGAGAGTAACAAAATACCTGCGGTAGCAAGAACTGAAAGGGCAAAGCCTGGATCGGTAGATTGAATGGGATCTACCAGTATCAGTACCGCAATTGCCGCCGCTAATGAAGGTATACCAACGGAGCGATCGCCAAAGTACTTTGCAAGCAAAATAACCGCACTCATTAAAGCAGCCCTAAGTACTGAGGGTGTTGGCCGCACAAGAAATATAAACAAAAACAATATGAGTCCAACTATTAACAAACGATTTTTAAGTTTTTTGATCACAAACTGCAGAAACCAAAATAGAAAGGTGGCGACCAGTGCAAAATTTGCCCCACTGACAGCGGTTAAATGTGACAACCCAACGCGGCGCATTTGTTGGGTAAATTCTTGAGTTTGTAGGGAGGTGTCACCTAAAACTAATCCAGGTATTAAAGCTCCAGCCTGATTATCAGGTGTTAAATTTCTAAATTCATCTCTAATTATTGAGGTAGCTTTAAACAGATTTCGAACCTGACCGATTTTGGTAATCTGCCCATTAACGATTCCAAGGGCTGCGACCTTGCGCTCTTTACTCTTGATCAACCGCATTTTCATCGATATCCGCTGATCAATCTCAATACTCTCAGATGCATCAAAGCGAATTCGTAATGGCAGATCTACTCTGCTTCCATCTAGATAAAGGAGTTTAAAGAGAGCACTGTTTTGATCAGGCTTTCGGTATGAACCGATTACTTGACCCGTTTTCAAGATCGGATCACTTAAGACAACCCCTTCGGCAACAACTTGAGAATCTATTTTGCTAAGGAGAAGTTGATTACTTAAGGCTGCCTGACGAAAACTAACTAGGGCAATTCCCACCAAAGCTGAAATAATTAAAATAGATATCACTTTTCTTCTAGCTAAAACTGCCAGAAAAAGTAAGGCTATGAATAAAACTGTTTTAACCTGAGGCCAAAAACTAATCAGCGCTGCACTGCTCCACAGACTTACACTGATTAGTAAGAGGCGATAATCTACAAAATGCGCAGTAGAGGTTTGATCTCTTCGAATTTTGAACCACCCAACCCAGATATTTTCTTCAATTCATCTAAGGCGTTAATACGGCCAACCTTGACCCGATAATCAATAATTCGTTGCGCAGTAACTGGCCCAATTCCAGGCAGGGTGTCTAGCTGTGCCAGGGTGGCACGGTTTATATCTAATGGATTATCTGGTGATATTTTCTTAACTATTGATCTACCAGAGATGCTTTTACTTGCCCCTACTAGTATTTGCTCGCCATCAACTAGCACCCGTGCCAAGTTAATATCACTGATATCAACTCCTTTAAGTTGATTGCCAGCAGCTTGGATAGCATCAACTACTCGAGCCCCACTTGGTAGTTGATAAACACCAGGATTGGTAACTTTACCTGCCACATTTACAATCAATTTGGCTGGCTCCACCTGTTCAACAATTGGTGCCAACTCCTGCACGGCAACAATCTCAGCACCTGGTCGGGAGTTAAGAAAGTAGAAACTGGCGATGCCAATACTTAAGGCAAAGATTATGGCTAACCCTCTTTTTTGTTCATAACTAATATTTAAATCAATCATGGCTTAATCCAATAATATTTTGATATAAAAGTTTGATGCTCTTACTTTTTTGTGGAAAACCTAAACCTCTCTTTGTATATCTGTTGGATACCTAACCTCTTTTAACTGTTTTTTGAAATTACGAGCAGTGATAAATTCAGTAAAGGATCGGGGAATTTTGTAGAGTTTTACTGGTCGTGTTTTTACTATCAGCAATGGAATAAAGGACCAGAAACCCAAAAGGTAGGCGATTAATAACCATCTGATTAATCCCCGGCCTTTGGCCCAGGCAAAGAAAAGCACAAATGGAATTGAGATCAGGTTCATCCAGTTCATGATTGCCCTTTCTTGGTGAGGTTACCCACTACTAATAGTTAAACAAGTGCCACTGACAGTAGATTTACCCCATGAAAAACCCTGACGCGATTGTGATTGGTGCTGGTGTAGTTGGTGCTTGCAGCGCGCTATCACTGGTAAATGCGGGGTTGAAGGTATTAGTCATTGATCGTGGCGCAGTTGCAAGTGGCACAACTGGCGCAGGTGAAGGCAATATTTTAGTTTCAGATAAAGAGCCAAGCCCAGAGTTAACACTTGCTCTTCGCTCCCGAGATGCCTGGTTTGAAGTAAACACTGATATCGGTGGTGGTTTTGAGTTAGAGGCCAAAGGCGGTGTTGTGATCTCTCGAAGCCAAAGTGGGATTGCAAATCTAAAGAAATTATCTGTCCAGCAGGCAAGTTGTGGAATTAAGGTAGTTGAATTAGATGCAAAAGGAATTAGAGAGATTGAGCCACATATTTCAAACAGTGTTGAGTATGCAGTTCTTTACCCACAAGATGCCCAATGTCAGCCGATGCTAGCTGCTGCTCAAATTATGCGAGCGGTTAGAAAGCGCGGTGGTGCTTTTATTCAAGGTGAAAATGTTAAATCGATAAATACTAAATCAGGCAAAGTTATTGGACTCTCAACTGATAAGGCCACCTACCAAAGCCCAATAATTGTTAATGCCACTGGTACATGGGCTGGTGCGATCGCAGAGATGGCCGGCTCTTACCTGCCAATCATGCCAAGGCGAGGGTTTATCTTGGTAACAGCTCCAGCACCAAAGATAGTTCACCATAAAGTTTATGATGCTGATTATGTTGCCAATGTCGCAAGCAGTGATGCCGATCTGCAATCCTCAGCAGTTGTGGAGGGAACTGAAAGTGGCACAATTTTAATTGGGGCATCTCGCGAGCGGGTTGGTTTTAAATCAGATTTAGATGTGGCAGTACTTCGTCAATTAGCAAGGCAGGCGATCTCACTCTTTCCAATTCTTTCAAACATCCAATTGCTTCGTGCCTACCGTGGCTTTAGGCCATACGCACCAGATCATCTTCCGGTAATTGGTGAGGACGCAAATGTTTTAGGACTTTGGCATGCAGCAGGACATGAGGGTGCTGGCATAGGTTTAGCACCAGCCACCGGTGAATTAATTGCTGCCCAGATTACTGGCAGAAATACATTTATGGATCCAGCCCCATTTTCACCAAAGAGATTTAGGCAGGAATCAAATGTCGCAATCTAATCTTGAATTCACATTTGATGATCAAACCATCACCGCTATCTCTGGGCAATCTATTGGGGCAGCGCTACTGGCAGCTAACCAACGGTCTTTGCGCAAAACAAGATTCAATAACAACGACCGAGGTATATTTTGCGGCATCGGCGTTTGTTTTGATTGCTTAGTTGTAGTTGATGGGGTTAGTAATCAACGAGCTTGTTTAATTGAAGCAAAGCCTGGCATGAAGGTGCAGAGGCAGGTTGGTAGCGATGCATAATGTTGTAATAGTTGGTGCCGGTCCTGCCGGATTAAGTGCAGCTCTAGCTGCTGCTGCTGCAGGTGCGCCAGTTTTATTAATTGATAGCAATCCAAGATTAGGTGGCCAGTACTGGCGTATGTCATCAGATGATGTTGGGTCTCAACGTGATCAACATTTTGATCTAGATACTGGATTGATTCTGATCAATGCCGTTAAGGCACGTAAGGAGATTGAGGTTTTAAGTGGTGCTCAAATCTGGAGTGCAACTCACAAAGATGGAGTTAATACCTTACGGGTAATTCAAAATGGTGTTGAGAAGATTATCAATACTAAGAACTTAATTTTATGTACTGGAGCATATGACCGTACTTTGCCATTTCCAGGTTGGGATACACCAGGTGTAATGACTCCTGGTGGCGTGCAATCATTACTTAAAGGCCATGGCGTCTTAGCAGGAAAGAAGGTAGTAGTTGCCGGAAGTGGTCCTTTTTTACTACCAGTAGCTGCAGGTGTAGTTAAAGCCGGTGGTGAGGTAGTTGAGTTACTAGAAGCAAATAATTCTGCAAGATGGTTACTCTCCCCTTTTGTTATGTTAGAAAATGTTGGAAAGTTGAAAGAAGCTTTCTATTACGTAAAAACTATTAGCCAAGCCAAAGTACGAGCAAGATTTGCAACTGCAGTGATTGCAGCTCATAAGAATAGTGAAGGAAATTTGGAGTCAGTTGATGTGGCCACAATTCGGGGCAACTTCAAAGTTAAGAAGGTAAGAAATGTTAAATGTGATGTGGCTGCTGTGGGTTGGGGATTTACCGCCGATACATCATTAGCTGGCGCGCTAGGTTGTAAGCAAATAGTTGCTAAAGATGGTGGCGTAGTTGTATCAGCAGATGGTAATCAGCAAAGCTCAATTCCTGGAGTTTTTGTTGCTGGCGAGATAACTGGCATCGGTGGCGCAGAACTTTCGATGGCAGAGGGAGTAATTGCTGGAATTAGCGCAGCTAAATTTGTTGGTTGCAAAGTTGAAATCCTTAAAGCTCACCGAAAGCGACGAGCCAAAAGGCAGAGATTTGCAGATGCTTTAATTAAATCTTACCCAGTTAAGGCTGGCTGGATCTCTTGGTTAAATGATCAAACCGTAATCTGCAGATGCGAAGAGGTCACAGTTGGAAATCTGAAGTATGCAGTCAATGAGTTAGGTGCAACAGATTCTAGAACTGCAAAACTATTAACCCGTTGCGGAATGGGTTTATGCCAAGGCAGGGTCTGTGGCCGGTCAGTTGTTGATCTAGTTGCCAGTGAATTAAAAATCTCACCTACTGATACTGATCGTTACTCTGCTGCTAACCGCCCAATCATCACACCAATTCCACTTGGTGTTTTAGCAGTGGGCGAATAAGGTTTGGCTATGACAACTACTAAACCCTGGCATGGCGTATTAACTGCAACTGCACTACCGTTTAAAGCAGATCTATCAGTTGATTTTGATAAGTATGCAGATCACATTAAATGGCAGGCTGCTAATGGAGTTCATGGCGCAATTCCAAATGGTTCACTTGGTGAGTACCAAGTATTAACTCCAGAAGAGCGGACCAAGGTTTTAAAAACTGCACTAGATGCAGCACCTGCTGGTTTTAATGTAGTCCCAGGCGTTGCTGCCTACGGTGCTGCTGAATCACGTCGCTGGACTGAACAAGCTGCTGAGATGGGTGCAAAGTGCGTAATGCTTTTGCCACCAACGGCATACCGTGCAAATGATGAAGAGATAATTGCTCATTACAAAGAGGTAAGCAAAGTTGGCTTACCGATTATTGCTTATAACAATCCCTTTGATACCAAGGTTGATCTAACTCCGCAGTTAGTTGCTCGAATTGCCGATGCTGCCGAGAATGTTGTGGCAATAAAGGAGTTCTCTGGTGATGTTCGTCGAGTTTGGCAATTACATCATTACGCACCAAGAATTGAAGTACTAGTTGGCGCAGATGATGTTCTGCTTGAGTTATCAACTGGTGGAGTTGTGGGTTGGATCGCAGGTTTTCCAAACGCGCTTCCAAAGGAATCTGTAGAACTTTACAATCTCTGTTTAGCAGGTGATTACGCCAAGGCCAAACCAATTTATGCTGCAGTTCATAACTTATTTAACTGGGATAGCCGTAAAGAGTTCATAGTTGCAATCAAGGTAGCTATGGATGCAGTTGGTCGATATGGCGGCCCTACAAGACTGCCAAGGTTGCCACTGCCAGCAAATGATTTAGCCCAGCTAAATAAAGATATTAAGCAAGTCTTAGATTTCTATAAAAATAGAAAGTAAGTAAATGAAAAATAGTCTGCGCACCGTTACTACGGTTGAGTCGCATACTGAAGGAATGCCAACTCGGGTAGTTACTAGCGGGGTTGATGAGATCCCTGGTAGCACCATGTTTGAAAAACGGCTGAACTTTATGGCCAATATGGATTACATCCGTCAGTGGCTGATGTATGAACCACGTGGACATCCAGCTATGAGTGGTGCGATTCTTCAAAAACCTACTCGCCCTGATGCTGACTGGGGCGTAATTTTCATTGAGGTTTCAGGATGTCTACCGATGTGTGGCCATGGCACCATTGGTGTTGCCACAGTCTTAGTTGAAAAGAATTTAGTGCCTGTCACAGAACCAATAACAACAGTACGCCTTGATACCCCCGCAGGATTAGTAGTTGTAGATGTCCAAGTTAAAGATGGCAAGGCTGAAAAAGTTACCTTAACTAATGTCCCATCATTTTCCTATCAACTTGATCAAACAGTGGATGTTCCAGGATATGGAAAAATTAAATATGACATGGCATTTGGTGGCAACTTTTATGCAATCATTCCTATTGAAAGAGTTGGCATCGAGTTTAAACGTGAGAATGGCCAAAAGTTTTTAACAGCTGGGCTTGCAATTAGCGATGCAATAAATCAACAGAATCGGCCAGTTCACCCTGAAAATCCTGGCATCGCAGTTTGCCATCACATTGATTTCATAACTGCGGGTAAGAACCCACTTCACTGGAAGAATGCCATGGCAATCCACCCTGGCTGGTTTGATAGATCCCCTTGTGGCACCGGAACTAGTGCTCGTCTTGCTCAGATGGTGGCAAGAGGAGAGTTTAAAGACTCTGATGTTTTGATAAATGAATCTTGGATTGGCTCACAATTTGAAGGAAGAATTAAGGAGCACACAACAGTGGGAACACTGCCTGCGGTTGTGCCAACTGTTACCGGTAGAGCTTGGGTAATGGGAGAGGCAACCTGGCTACTAGATCCATCTGATCCATTCCCAAATGGATTTATTGTTTAAGTTTTTCCTCTAACATCTCGATTTTTCTTGCCAACGCTCCACCAACCATCGCATGAAGTTTTGTTCCCTCAGGTAGGTACTCCTCCGAGATAATTTCACCAGTCTCATGCACAGCACTTACTAAATCTCCTCTACTAAAAGGAATTATCGCCGTAATCTCAACCTTAGGTTTTGGCAATGCAGATTCAATTGCTTTAACCAATGTTTCAATGCCATATCCAGTTCTTGCAGAAATTGCATAAGCATTGCTTTCAATACGAAGAAGCTCCATTAATACCTCAGGAGCAGCAACATCTGCTTTATTAATTGCAATTATCTCCATGATCTCACCGCCGCCGATCTCACTTATCACCTGTCGAACAGCTCTTAACTGCTCTTGTGGATCTGGGTGAGCACCATCTACAACATGGACAATCAAATCTGATTCTGAAACCTCTTCTAGTGTTGATTTAAAGGCTTCCACTAACTGGTGAGGTAGGTGTCTTACAAATCCCACAGTATCGACCAAGGTATAAATTCGACCATCTGAGCTCTCAGTTTTTCTCACAGTTGGATCAAGGGTTGCAAACAAGGCATTTTCTACCAATACATCAGCACCTGTTAAACGGTTTAACAACGATGATTTACCAGCATTTGTATAACCGGCAATTGCAACTGAGGGAATATTATTTTTGCGCCGCTCACTTCGTTTTGTATCTCGAGATACTTTCATCTCCTTAATCTCACGACGTAATTTCGACATCTTGTCATTGATTCTTCGTCGATCAGTTTCTATCTTTGTTTCACCAGGTCCACGTCCGCCGATGCCTCCTGCTTGTCTTGATAATGAATCACCCCAACCACGCAACCTTGGCAACATGTAAGACATCTGAGCTAACTCAACCTGCGCCTTACCTTCGCGGCTTTTTGCGTGCTGAGCAAAAATATCTAAAATCAAAGCAGTTCGATCAATTACCTTCACCTTCACTTTTTGTTCCAGAGTTCGAAGTTGCGCCGGTGATAACTCACCATCACAGACCACTGTGTCAGCGCCGGTTGCAACCACCGCATCCCGCACCTCTTTAACTTTTCCAGAGCCAATAAATGTCGCAGAATCTGGTTTATCTCGGCGTTGAATTAACGCCTCCATAACTTGGGAGCCAGCAGTCTCAGCAAGGGCGGCCAGCTCCTTTATTGAGTTCTCCGCATCCTTTGCAGTTCCTTCAGTCCAAACTCCAACTAATACAACTTTTTCTAAACGTAATTGACGATACTCAGCATCGGAAACATCTTGTAACTCAGTAGATAAACCACTGACTCTGCGCAAAGCTTGTCGATCTTGTAGATCTTGGTTTTGACTCTCTGGAGATTCCTGTAACTCATAATCTGCAACCGCTTGGGCATTTTCTCTAATTAATGTATCGATATCGATCTCTAGCCCATCACCTGAATCTGATTTCTTATTGCTCACAGAAATTGATCCAACTCAACCTCTTTAACCAATACAGCCGGTCCAGATAAAGTCGCATTGCTGTGGCCATCAATATCAACACTTAATCGACCACCTGGGGTATTAATCACCCATTTGATCGGTAAAGATTTTCTCCTCTTGATTGTGGCAGCTAATGCAACTGCGCAGGTTCCGGTGCCACATGATTGGGTCTCGCCCACGCCTCGCTCATGAACTCGCATCTGTAGCTCCCCGTTTTCTAAAAACTTAACAAACTCAACATTTACACCCTCTGGATACTCATCTTTTGGTTCAACAATTGGCGCAGTTTTCAAATCACCAATTTGATCCATCTCATCCACAAAGACAACTGCATGAGGATTTCCCATATCAACATTAACTCCCAAAAAAGTATTGCCGTTAGCCATTACTGAAATCTCCCCCGGCACCTGAGAAACCTGACCCATATTTACTGAGATATCACCAGTATCTGGAACTGAGAGAAACTTTCTACCCGCCCTTGTATTAATCGCATAAATCCCACTTGGTTGATGTCCGTTAGCAGTTAAGTATCTAGCCATAACCCGAATGCCATTGCCACACATCTCAGCCACACTGCCATCGGCATTTAAGTAATCCATAAACCAGCTGCCATCTTTTTTAATAATTTTTATAAATCCATCACTACCAATACCAGTTGTGCGATCACAGATTCGTTTTATCTGATCCTTGGTAAATTGCACTTGATCATTCTCATCAAATACCAATACAAAGTCATTATGTGTGCCATGACCGTAGGTAGCTTTCATCATTAATTAATACTAGCCAACAGTTTTTCTAACCGTCCGGAGCTACTTTCTGGAGCCAGCCACTTGATTCGATCATCACGAGAAAACCAGGTCTCTTGTCTTCTGGCATAGGCACGGGTTACCCGCTTTGTCTCCTCTTTGGCAAAGGCTTCATCACACTCACCATTTAAGTAATTCATAATCTGGCTATACCCAAGCGCCATTTTTGCAGTGGTTGCCTGCTCTAACCCCTTGGTCATCAATTGCATTACTTCGCGCACAAAACCCTTTGCCCACATATCCTCAACTCTTTTGTCAATCTTGCTATCTAAATTTTCGCGATCAAGCACCAAGCCAAATTGTTTGGCTGCTGGGTATTTACTACTTGCCTGCCGTGGCAGATTGGCGGTAAATGGTTTACCGGTTATTTGGATTACCTCTAGTGCTCTAATAACTCTTCGAATATTCTCTTTTGGAATGGCAAGGGCTGCTGCTGGATCTAACTTGGCCAAACGTTCATGCATTTGGTCATTACCTACTATTTGCGCCTCATCGGTGATCTGCTGGCGCACTACTGGATCAGTATCTGGAAAATTTAAATCATCTAAAATCGCTTTGATATAAAGACCAGTGCCACCAACTACCACAACTGATTTTCCACTTTGCAAAATTTCATCAATTTTCGCTCGAGCTAATCCTTGATACCAAGAGACATTTGCCTCCTGATTTATCTCAAGTAGATCTAATAGGTGGTGGGCAACTCCTTGCCGATCTTCAAGGGCAAGCTTTGCAGTTCCAATATCCATTCCCCGATAAACCTGCATTGAATCTGCATTAACAATTTGCGCATCTAATTGCTTTGCAACCGATAGCGCTAACTCACTCTTTCCAGTTGCAGTAGC
Source organism: Actinomycetota bacterium (assembly GCA_009704285.1). The sequence continues at coordinate 2,177 of WLEM01000001.1, read as the reverse complement.
ACCACAGATTATTATCAAACTCATAGTGATTTTAATGAGGCCAGAGTTGGTATCCCTAGCAAAATCTTCTTATCGCCATTGTCGGCAACCCACCTAGCATGGGCATCACCGCCTTTGGTCTGGACAACTGAGATTGGCTGCCCAGCAACAATATGGTTTGCAAATGCCTCAACTACCTCAACCTTTACTAAATCACCAGGTCGAGCTTTTGCAACTGAGTTATCAAAATGGGTCAGACGAAAATCAGCACTTCTGCCATTCATTCGATTTAGATCCAGATCATGACGGCCTTCATGGCCAGAGATTAATAGCTCAACAGTTTTGCCAATTAATCTTTCGTTTTCACTCTTTGAAATCTCCTGTTGAATCTTATGGAGTTGGTTGTATCGCTGCGCCATCACATCATCTGGAATCTGATTAGGCATAGTTGCCGCAGGTGTACCAGGTCGTTTTGAGTATTGGAATGTATAGGCAGCTGAAAATCTTGCCTGCTTTACTAAATCAATGGTCTGCTCAAAATCTTCATCACTTTCTCCTGGAAAGCCAACAATTATGTCGGTAGTAATCGCTGCCTCTGGCATTGCTGATCTAACCTTTTCTAAAATGCCAAGGTATCGCTCTCTTCGGTATGACCTGCGCATAGCTTGTAAAATCTGATTACTGCCAGATTGCAACGGCATATGAAGATGTGGCATAACATTTTTTGTTTCTGCCATCGCCTCAATTACATCATCGGTAAAATCTCTTGGATGAGGGGACATAAATCTGACCCGCTCTAATCCTTCAACCTTGCCACATTCGCGAAGTAATTTTGCAAAAGCTTGTCGGTCACCAAAATCAACCCCATATGCATTTACATTTTGGCCAAGTAAGGTAATTTCAATTACCCCTTGATCAACTAAAGCTCTGACCTCTTTCATAATCTCAGCCATGGTGCGATCTTTTTCAATTCCGCGCAACGCAGGGACAATGCAAAATGTGCAGGTGTTATTACAACCTACTGAAACTGAAACCCAGGCAGAAAAGGCTGAATCTCGTTTAACTGGCAGAGTGGATGGAAAATGCTCTAATGACTCCTTTATCTCAACCTGAGATTGCTCCTCAACTCTTGCCCGCTCCAGCAACACTGGCAGTGAGCCAATATTGTGAGTTCCAAAGACCACATCTACATATGGGGCGCGCTTAATGATCGCATCTTGATCTTTTTGAGCCATGCAACCACCAACTGCAATTTGAAAGTTTGGATCACTCTTTTTGCGTGGTGCTAAGAAGGAGAGATTTCCATAAAGTTTGTTATCTGCATTTTCTCTAACTGCGCAGGTGTTAAAGACCACCAAATCTGGTTGGGTATCTGCCAAGGCCTGGGTGTAACCAGCATCTAGTAATAAACCTGAGATACGTTCGGAGTCATGAACATTCATCTGACAGCCGTAGGTTTCAACTACAAAGGTAGGCATACGCCTAATTCTACTTGTTAAACTCCGCCGCTTAACTCCCGCATGATTCTGGCACAAATTCCATGACCATAACCTTTGCGAGCAAGTAACCCTGAGATTCTTCGGTAGATGACCTCAGGATCTAGATGTGAGATTGATTTATATTTTCGCTCTGCTAACAAAAATGCTTGGTTGTACTCAGATTCATCGTCGATCTCTTCAATTACCTCATTAATAATGTCTTGCGAAACCCCTTTGGTGCGAAGCTCACCGGCAATTACCCGCTTACTTAACTTCTTTGCCCGCTGCCTTGATTCACTCCATAATTTTGCAAACTCTAAATCATTTAACAAACCTTGTAACTCTAAAGAGTCCAGGACCGCATTTGCCGTCTCTGATTCAACCCCTCGTTTTAATAACTGCTTAAATAACTCATCCCTACTCTTTGCACGTGGAGCGAGAGCGAATAACGCAATCGACATCGCCTCTGAGTAGGGATCAGCTACTACCTCGTTTGACCTCTTCAAGGTATTTTTAAATGAGTTAGAGATTAGAACTCAACATCAGCTGTGGCCTCATCAACTGCTGCAACTAATGCAGGGTCGATTTCAGCTGGCACATATGATGCCCGGATCTTCTTCTCAATATCATTGGCTAGATCTGGATTATCAATTAAGAAGGCACGGGCATTTTCTTTACCCTGACCTAGTTGATCACCCTCGTAGGTGAACCAGGCGCCAG